>JABDJM010000026.1 GCA_013002475.1 Saprospiraceae bacterium
GGTTTGGGTGCCTTGGATTCTATGTATTCAAATCTCGATTTAAATTTCTTGTTTACCCTTTCCAGGGCGGCTTCCGGATCGATGTTCTCGAAGCGGGCATAATTAATCAGCGAGAAAATCAAATCCCCGAACTCAAGTTCTTTCTCCTCATGCGACACTCCCTCCAGGGCCTCACGGAACTCATCAAATTCTTCTTTGACCTTTTCCCAAACCTGGTCTTTATTTTCCCATTCAAACCCTACCGTCGCCGTCTTCTCCTGCATGCGGTAAGCCTTTACAATTGCCGGAAGCGAATTGGGAACCCCGGAAAGGATGGATTTTTTACCCTCCTTAAGTTTTAGTTTTTCCCAGTTAGCTTTTACATCCTCCTCCCCTTGCACTTTTACATCACCATATATATGTGGATGTCGTGCAATCAGTTTTTCGCAAACTTCATTGATAGCATCGGCAACATCCCAGGCCTTTTTCTCCTCTGCGATCTTTGAATAAAAGATGAGGTGAAGCATAAGGTCGCCTACTTCCTCCCGGATCTCATCCGGATTATCATTAAGGATTGCATCACCCAGCTCGTAGGTTTCTTCAATAGTCAGGATCCTTAGCGATTGAAAAGTCTGCTTTCTGTCCCATGGGCAACCCTCTCTGAGTTCGTCCATGATCTTTAGGAGGCGGGCAAAGGCCTCCAGTTTTTGTTCTTTTCGGGAAATTTCCATGAAATATTATTGCTGCGAAGGTAGGGAACGAAACAATCCCCATCATGATTTTGCATATCGAGGATAGCATTAAACTCTCAAACTACCCCCCAGCCCCCTGAAGGGGGAGTCCGTCCCGTATAACTAAATGGATAAGGCGGGTTGATTTCCCCTTTAGGGGACTAGGGGTGCGGGAGGTCTGGCGAAAACCACTTTTGGTCAAAAAAGGTTATACCTTTGTAATATAATTCGAATCAATGATGAAACTACTCGCTGTTACGGTATTGATCTTTGTTGTTTTTGGGATTTCCTTTATCCTGATCAATCTTCGGCAGGTGGTTACGGGCCAGGATTTCAGAGGTACCTGTGCTACCAATAATCCTATGCTAAAGAATAAGATCGGGGATTGTACAGTCTGTGGAAAAACGGCAGATGAGGCCTGCAAGATGCCTGAGGTTAAAACCGCCTAAGCCTGATCACTTTCTAATTGGTGGGATGAGATGTCCCATGATCTCCTTTTTCGTTTCCAAGTAATCAATATTTTCTTCTCTGGGTTTGATTAAAAGCGGAACCCTTTCCAATAGTTGCAAGCCACTTTTTTCGATGGCTTTGATCTTATCAGGGTTATTGGTCAGAAGTCGAATAGATCTTACTTCCAGGGCCTTCAAAATCTCAACAGCTATTTCATAACCGCGGTCATCAATTTCAAGTCCAAGGTGAACGTTCGCATCCGCCGTATTGAGTCCCTGATCCTGAAGGTTATAAGCTTTGAGCTTATTGATCAGGCCAATGCCCCTTCCCTCCTGCCGCAGGTACAGGACGATCCCTCCCTCGGCAGCGGCAAGCTCCAGGGCCCTTTCAAGCTGCTCGCCACAATCACACCGTTTGCTTCCGAAAAGATCACCGGTCAGGCATTCACTATGGATCCTTACTAACGTAGGATAAGCCGGGTCATAGTTTTCTGCTACGAGGGCCAGGTGAGGCATTTGATCATTCCCGTCAAGGGCATAAGCCTGCATTTGAAATTTCCCCCAGGGTGTTGGAATTACCGCCTCTACCTGTTTTTCCATAATCAAAAATACAAAGTTGGATGTTGATAGCTAACAACCAAAGAGGTTAAATAGATTTTGATTTCTACTAGTTTTACATCCAAACCTTAGATTTCATACATTGTAATTCCCTGCCTATGGCTAAAAAGAAAAAAAAGCAACAAGCCCAAAGGAAAAAGAATTGGATGGTCGGAATTTTAGTTCTTGCCATGATAGCCTTCGTTGCAAGCCAAATTCCATGGAACCGCTTTTCGGGTCCAAAGGCCTCATCAACGCCAAGCTCAACTTCCACAGGATCTACATCAAAGACCTCCTCAAGCTCAGCCACAAAGTTTGTTGAGGAGGGTACCCTTACTATTAGGGATAATGAAGGGCAAAATATCGCCACCGTGTCCATTGAAGTTTCAGATTCAGATGA
>JABDJM010000049.1 GCA_013002475.1 Saprospiraceae bacterium
CATCACAGTCCTGCCCTGCGCAGATCCCATCACCATCCGAATCTGGGCAGGGGCCACCTGCTCCGCTCACCACCACATTAAAAATTAAATCGCATTCATCTTGCCAGAATTGGTTAAATGTTTTTACACTAACTATATAGGAACCTTCCGGTAAATAAACATCCAATGGATCAAGACAATTATCAGGACAAGAATATTCAACTGACCAACCGCTATTAAAGATCTGAATGTTGTGGTGGGCATAACTTCCAAAGCCAGAAATAGAAATATATCCCTCATGCCCGGTTGCCTGAAGCGTTTCACAACCAGGAGGCGGAGGCAGTTCCCCCGCGCAGGAGCAACCGTCCTGCTGGATCATATCATTGATCGTGGCTGCATTCCCATCGTCACAAGTCGTGCCCGGAGATGCAGGTAAGCCTGGATCCGAATCATCGCAATCTTCAAAATTGCAATACCCGTCTCCATCCTCATCGGTACAAGGTCCTGTGCTTCCCTCTACAGGTAGGGGAACTAAAATATCACATAAGCCTCCCCAATAATCATCAAAGGTTTTTACCGATACCCAATGAATGCCTGGTTCATATCCTGCAGTCAAATAAGAATCTGTACCGCAATTGTCAACACAAGAATTAATCAAAGACCAGGTAGGACTGAAAATCTGAATATTTACATGTGGGAAATTTTCAAAGCCCTGTACCAGGATCTGATCTTCTGTACTTGTGATCTCGATACCATCACAATCCAAAACTGGAGGAATTGGCGTCCCTTCACAAGTACAACCATCGGAGAGGAAAATATCATTCTCCGTATTTGCATCTCCGTCATCACAGGTCGACCCGGCGGTAGTTGGCAGATTCGGATCACTATCATCGCAATCATCCACACTACACCAGCCATCATTATCCCCATCAATGCAAGGCACTCCCTCACAGGTACAGCCATCAGCAAGAATTACATCTCCAGTAGTATCAGGATCACCATCATCACAAGCAACTCCTGGTGCCGCAGGGACATAAGGGTCATTATCATTGCAGTCATCCTCCACACACAAACCATCGCTATCCTCATCTACGCATCCCGTCGGAGGACCTACACAAAAATTGGTCGTCTCCGAAAAGCCAAAAGAACCACCTGAGGCAAGGATATTTCCAGATCCATCACTCAATTGATAACTCCCTTCTCCATAACCACAGCATAAACCGTCTCCATGGGAATCCAGCACAACCAGATCGTAACAACCCTGATCAAGACAAAGGGTCACAGAATGGTTCGATCCATCCGGTGAAAGGTTATAAGGCCCACCCGTGTAAACAACAGTACCTCCGTTATCTCTGACCTCCCAACTAGTTTCACCCGGGTATTCATCCAGAACCAAATTCAAAGTAACATCAAAGCAATCAGTATTGGGGTTACAGGAATTCCCTAGGACTTCAATCTCAGGATCCCCGTTTGAATCCCTGGTAAGATTAAAACATACTTCTGCTTCATTATTATCATAAGTGCTTTCATAGACTCCATTAGCATCCGGGGAAGCATCCCAATTGGCTCGAACCACTAGGGAATAAGTACCATCCGGCACACCTGTCACATCAACCCATTGACAAGGAAGACCGGAGCCATAAATATCTCCACAGCCCGCGCTGATCCCTTGATTGGAACATGTATAGGTATATGTCCCTCCCCCATTACATTCAATGTCTAAAAGACAAAACCCATTTTTATAACCAATGGGAGTCAACGTTCCGCTAGCATCGAACAAAAGATATTCGGCATAACCTTCATAATGCCAGTGGTTATGACATTCGTCCCATTCCCAGGATTCTGATTCATTGGATTGACTCGGGCTATTTGGGGGTTGTCCTACATAAAAATCCTGATCACCAATATTTCTGACATGAGTTGAAAATCGGATGATCTCTCTTGATCCATATCCACCTACACATCCTTCCTGGACCAAACAGTCATCATTATTGGTTAGGGTAGTGCCATAAATTGAGTTGGATAAAGTGCTTTGAACAACTACAAGATCTGGTTGTGCACCAAGGTGAAAACTTAGCGATAAAAGCAGGATCAAATAAAATGGAAATCGGTTTAGGGATTGGGTTGCGTTACTCATCATTCTTCGTTTTTCCTCTGGAGGCTGTTATGTCCTAAAAATAGGGAATGCCCCAAATCTGGCTATTAACCCATATAGGGTAGATTTCCAATACAGACCATCCAACCTGTAAGGGATTTTACGGATTCTAATTGCCTTGCTACGAATTCTATCTGATGGCTCGGTTCATCTCCATTGCCCCCCATATTGCCGATAAATAATTCACTTAAAAAAAAGATCATGAATACCATCAAAATCCTTTTCGTGATATGCTCTGTGGCTTTATTCGGCTTGCCAGGAAAATCACAACTAACTTCTGAGAAAAGCTTGTCGCCATATTTCCATGTGAAAAGCCAATCAAAGGTGGACGATTTCCCCTTGCAGGCGAGCCATTCACAAGTAAACATTGTTGGAACTCTTGCGGATGTTACCATAACCCAACGGTACAAAAATGATGGACAGAGCCCTCTGGAAGCTGTTTATGTTTTTCCAGGATCAACGCGAGCAGCGGTTTATGCTATGACCGCTGTAATGGGTGGAGATACGATCCGGGCGAAAATTGAAGAAAAGCAAAAAGCTAAGGCAATTTTCACGAAGGCTGTAAAGGACGGAAAAAGAGCTGCTCTCCTTGAACAGGAAAGGCCAAACGTGTTCAAAATGTCTGTGGGGAATATATTGCCTGGTGATATTGTAGAAGTAGAATTGAAGTACACGGAGTTACTCGTCCCGGAAAACAAGGAATATGAATTCTACTTCCCAACAGTCGTGGGTCCCCGATTTACCGGAGAAAGCAACGACTCAGGATCAGGATTTACTAATACCCCTTATCTGAAGGAAGGAGAACAAAGTCCTTTTGATTTTGATCTCAGCTGTTCTATCCATTCAGGCATAAACATACGATTGGTAACTTCCCCTAGTCACAAAATTGATGTCCGGTATCCAGATCTAAAGTCAGCACTTGTAGAGTTTGATTCAGAAGAAAAAAATCCGGCCGGAAAGGACTTCATCCTTAAATACCAATTGGCGGGAGATAAGATCGAATCAGGTATTAGTCTTTATGATCATGGCGATGAAAAATTCTTCACGCTCATGATGGAACCCCCAGCGAGGATCACCAACAGCCATATTCCAAACAGGGAATACGTGTTCATCGTAGATGTTTCTGGCTCTATGTCAGGTTATCCCCTGGATGTATCAAAGCAACTTTTAAAGGATCTCTTGGTCGAGCTGCACCCCGCGGACAGATTCAACATTGTATTCTTTGCTGGGGACTCCAGGCTTTGGTCTGAAAGCTCGAAATCCGCCAATCAAGAAAACCTGGAAACAGCTCTTCAATTTATGAACTCCCTATCGGGAGGAGGAGGAACATACCTCCTGCAAGCCTTAAAAACCGCCATGGATCTTCCCAAAGCTGTTGGGCCCGAAGCCAGGTGCTTTGTGATCATTTCTGATGGGTATATCAACGTCGAGAAGGAGTGCTTTGACTACATCCGGGAAAACCTTGATCGCGCCAATTTCTTTTCCTTTGGAATCGGTTCAAGCCCAAACGTTCACCTGATGGATGGTATCGCCCATGTGGGAGGTGGTGAGGCGACGATTGTAAATGGAAAGGAAGACGGCCCTAAAAAAGCCGAGGATTTCCGCAAGTACATTGAAAAGCCTGTGCTTTCAAAGATCAAAGTGGATTTTCAGGGATTCAAAGCCTATGACCTGAATCTGAAAAAAGTACCCGACGTCCTTGCTGAAAGGCCGCTTATTATTCAGGGAAAATGGAAAGGACCAATTGAAGGGAAGGTCTGTATCTCCGGCCTGACTGGCTCGGGAAAATTTCAAAGATGCATTGATTTAAAGGATGCAAATCAAAGCCCGGATAACAGTCCTATCAGGTATCACTGGGCCCGGGAGAGGATCCGTTTACTGGATGATTATAGATTGAATGGATATGGCGATAAGCTTCAAAAGGAAACTCTGGAGCTTGGCCTTAAATACAATCTTTTGACGGCCTACACTTCTTTTGTAGCAGTGCAGGAAAAGAAAGTAGCAGGAGAAAAGGCTGTCCTGGTAAAACAACCTCTGCCACTTCCTCATCACGTGAGTAATATGGCGGTGGGTTTTGAAGCAAGCGTAAAGGGGATAAGTTTTCCTAAATCCGTCCCAGCCCGACCCAATTACAGGATCCAATCCATGACCTTCAATGGTAAAAGGATTTCCGAACCCTGGGCCTTTGAAAAACTTTGGCTGGATGTATTTGCAGTTTTGAAAAAAGAAGTGAAGCAGCCATGCTTTATCCGTATCAAGCTTAACCAGA
Organism: Saprospiraceae bacterium; assembly: GCA_013002475.1. GTDB lineage: Bacteria > Bacteroidota > Bacteroidia > Chitinophagales > Saprospiraceae > JABDJM01. The sequence goes on from JABDJM010000049.1 coordinate 4,404, forward strand.
ACGGAAAAATACTTGAGATCCAAAAGGATGGCACTGCCTGGCTAAATTTTAAAATACAATCCCTGGTCGGTAAGACTTATTCCAATCTAAGTATATACGGACAGGGTACACTCGAAATAAATTTTCATCAATAGGTTTTTTGTGTGGTAATCGAGACGAGCCGTCTTTCCCCTAGGGGAAAAGACGGCTCTCATTTAAACTTTTGAATCATGAAATTTTTTGGATACCTACTCGGATTAGCTTCCCTTTTTATTTTGCTAGCATTATTTCAAAACTGTGCCCAATCAGAAAACGAAACCTATTCTGAACAAGGGCCTTCAACACCTTTGGTTTACATCATGGGTACTGATGAGCCAGGTCAATCCTATTATCAATTAGCAGAAAAGCATTACCAAGATCATCACCCCGAGTTTAGAATTGAGAACGAAGTTAGATCGCTTTCAGCACTATTATCATCCTTGTCTTCGAAGCCATCGCTTCAAAAGGAAATAATACTTGTGGTTCATGGAAATCCCTGGACTAGTCTTAGCCTACCGATCTTCCCGGGGGGAGAAAGACTTACGAAGACAAAGCTTCGAGCTTGCCTGGAAAAAGAATTGCTAACACCTGTCTCAAACGAAGTTGTTAATGCCAGCACTGTGATCCGGCTCGAAGCCTGTGGTCTGGGCCAGGATCCTGAATTGCTTTCTTTGTTAGCCCAGGTAATTGGTGGACAGGATGAAAACATTCCCAATTTGGAATCATCCAAATCCTTTATAGCATATCGTACTGGGATTGGGAGTTCAGTCCATAAATACCTTGCGGATCCCTTTTTTACTTTTTTTGAAACGGGAAAAATTCCCCCATTACTTCATCTGGAAAGAGAGCTTCGTAATAAGTACCCGGAGCAAAACCTGGATTGGATGGAAGCCCTGAATCGCCCTACGGGCTCACCCGGTTTCCGACCCTATCATTCAAAATTCCATATCCCAATTGAATGGACATTTCTTTTTTCCAATGAGCAAGAAGTGCCAGATCTTAGTTCCTTTTCAAGATCAGAACTAACGGCATGGATCAATAA
>JABDJM010000080.1 GCA_013002475.1 Saprospiraceae bacterium
CCTGCTTAAGGAACTCTCCATCAGAAAAGACTATCTAGAAAGTAAGGAGCTCAATTCTGTGTATTTCGGAGGGGGTACGCCTTCGCTTTTGTCGGAAGCGGATCTGGATAAACTATGGGAGGGCATCCTCATCTATTTTTCTCTCAGTGATAATTGTGAGGTAACCCTTGAGGCAAACCCGGATGATCTTGATGAGAAAAAAGTTAAATACCTGGCCAACAGTCCTGTCAATCGGCTAAGCATTGGCATACAGTCTTTTTTTGATGAGGACTTAAAATGGATGAACAGAGCTCATAGTGCCAAGGAGGCTAAAAAATCCATAGAGCTTTGTCAGCAAGCTGGGTTTGACCAGATAACCATAGACCTTATCTACGGAGTACCTACCTGTAATGATATTCAATGGGAAAAGAATATAGACTACTTCCTAAGCCAGAATCTTCCACATTTATCCGCCTATGCATTAACGGTAGAACCCGGGACCGCATTAAACAATTGGATAAACAAACAAAAGGTACCGCCGCTTGATGAGGAGAGAGCCTTGCATCAATTTTCAATTTTGCAGGATCGTTTGTCTTCCGCCAGGTTCGAGCAATATGAGATCTCAAACTTTGCAAAGGATCAGCAATATGCTATTCATAACTCCAACTATTGGAGTGGGAAGCCCTACCTGGGTATCGGACCTTCAGCCCATTCTTATAATGGCAATACCCGCCAATGGAATGTTTCCAATAATGCCAAATACCTCCGGTCGATAGCTGATGGGAGCCCATCTTATGATCAGGAAAAGTTGAGTAAGTTGGATAACTACAATGAAGCGGTCATGTTGGGCTTGCGAACACAGTGGGGAGTTTCCCTGGAAACCATTCAGAATATCGGATCAGAATTCGCCGAATACTTTGAAAAAACGGCAGCCCCACAAATCGGAGAAAAGTTAGAAAGGAAGGGAGATCTGTTTTCTGTAAAAACTGATCAGCGATTTTTTAGCGATGGGATCGCTGCAAGTCTCTTTTGGGTGGAGGATTAGCGCTGGTGCTTTTTGATCAACAATTCCAGGATCTCCTGCGCGGCTTTTGCGATTACTGTTCCCGGACCAAAAATTCCCACGGCTCCGGCTTCGTAGAGAAAGTCATAATCCTTCGGAGGGATCACCCCACCCACTATGATCATGATGTCATCACGACCGATCTTTTCCAACGCTTTGATAGTTTGAGGGACCAGCGTTTTATGTCCTGCGGCCAGCGAAGAAATTCCCAGCACATGGACATCGTTTTCGGCAGCTTGTAGTGCTGCTTCCTCAGGAGTTTGAAACAAAGGACCTATGTCAACATCGAAGCCAAGGTCCGCAAAACTGGTAGCGATGATCTTTGCTCCCCGGTCATGCCCGTCCTGCCCAAGCTTACAAACCAATATCCGTGGACGCCGCCCCGCCAATTCAGCAAAGGCATCTGACAATTGCAAAGCTCTCTCAAACTGATCATCTTTTTCCATCGCTTTCGAATATACGCCGGAGATCACTTTATTGTCTGCCTGATGCCTGGTAAATACTTTTTCCATGGCCAGGCTGATCTCTCCTAGTGTTGCACGAAGCCTTGCGGCTTTCACGGCAGCAGCCAGAAGATTTTCACTTCCCTTTGCTGCAGTTTCCAATTCTGTCAGGGCTTGTTTTACCGCAGTCTCATCTCTCCCTTCTTTCACGCTGTTCAATCTTTCTATCTGCGAATTTCGCACGGCCTCATTATCCACCTCCAACAGATCTAGAGAACGGTCATCTTGGTTCCTAAAAACATTCAGGCCAATGATTTGCTCTTCCCCTCTGTCTATCCGCGCTTGTTTTTTCGCTGCCGCCTCCTCGATCCGAAGTTTGGGGATGCCCTTTTCTATCGCCTTTGTCATTCCTCCCAATGCTTCCACTTCCTGAATATGCTCAGCCGCTCTTTTCGCAAGGTCATAGGTGAGCTTCTCCACATAATAGGATCCACCCCAGGGGTCAACCGCTTTAGTAATATCGGTTTCGCTTTGGATGATCTTTTGCGTCTCTCTGGCGATCCGGGCAGAAAACGGTGTGGGCAGAGCCACTGCTTCGTCCAGCGAGTTGGTATGCAAACTTTGTGTACCGCCAAAAACGGCAGCCAATGCCTCCAGGCTTGTCCGGGCAATATTATTGTAGGGGTCTTGCTCTGTCAACGACCAGCCGGAAGTTTGGCAATGCGTTCTTAGTGCCAATGACTTTGGATTTTGGGGATCGAAAGGTTTAATGAGGTTTGCCCATAGCCACCTCCCTGCCCGAAGCTTAGCAAGCTCCATAAAATGATTCATTCCAATCCCCCAGAAGAAAGATATCCGGGGTGCAAAATCATCGATCTTTAATCCTGCGGCCAGTCCAGTACGGACATACTCCAACCCATCAGCCAGGGTGTAGGCAAGTTCGATGTCTGCCGTCGCACCGGCTTCATGCATATGATATCCACTGACACTAATAGAATTGAACCTGGGCATGAATTCAGCCAGGTATTTGAAAATATCTCCAATGATCCGCATGCTGGGTTGAGGAGGATAGATATAGGTATTCCGAACCATAAACTCCTTGAGGATGTCATTCTGGATGGTCCCGGATAATTGGGCTTTATCTACACCTTGTTCTTCAGCTGCCACTATGTAAAAAGCCATGATGGGGATGACAGCACCATTCATGGTCATAGAGACAGACATCTTGTCAAGGGGGATCTGATCAAAAAGGATCTTCATGTCCTCCACCGTATCAACGGCCACACCGGCCATGCCTACATCTCCGGTTACCCGGGGATGGTCTGAATCATAGCCTCTGTGTGTTGCCAGATCGAAGGCAACGGAAAGGCCTTTTTGCCCTTCGGCTAAATTTTTTCTGTAGAAGGCATTGCTTTTCTCGGCGGTGCTGAATCCGGCATATTGCCGGATGGTCCAGGGGCGGCCCACGTACATGGTAGAATAGGGTCCACGCAAATAGGGAGGAAAGCCGGAAACATAATTTAAGTGGGGTAAGCCAGCAACATCTTCATGATCGTAACGGGACAAAATCGAAATTCCTTCCGGGCTCATTCTCTCCTTTCGCTCGGCTTTTTCTTTACCGTCAAATCGTTGAAAAGGATACTTGGAAAAATCAGGTGGCATGGAGCCAAGATAAAAGAAAAAGCCGGACAAAAGTCCGACCCTTTCTCAGTAAAAAACTACCAGTAAACTTAGGTGTCTTATTGATCAATTAAGGAGTTTGAATTTTATGGGAAGCCGCATTCTGACCTTCACCGGCTTGCCACGCTGCTTCCCGGGAATCCATTCCGGCATTTTATTGATGACCCGGATACTTTCTCTTCCACAACCTGCACCTATATCCCTTACAACTTCGATCTGTGAAATGACTCCTTTTTCATCCACCACAAATTGTACTACCACTGTTCCTTTAACACCAACCTCTTTTGCCTGAAGTGGATATCTAAGTTCATTAGATAAAAAAGTGAAGAAGAGCTTTTCGGAGCATCG
>JABDJM010000090.1 GCA_013002475.1 Saprospiraceae bacterium
GGGCAAAGTCCCCCCGTCTTCTAGGGTAGTTGTAGGTGTATCGATAGGTGAGGGTGCAATATCATTGATGAAACCCATGACCCGGCCTGAGCCCATATTCCGCTCTGCAGAAGCACAAAAGACTGGGAAGATCTCTTGATTAGCAAGAGCGATAGTCAAGCCTTCTGCCAGTTCTTCCTCGGTCAAACTTCCTTCATCGAAGAACTTTTCCATTAGAGACTCATCGTTTTCTGCGGCAGCTTCAACAAGTGCGTTATGCATTTCCTGTGCACGCCCAATATGCTCCTCAGGGATGGATTGCTTCTCAGGCCGGCCACCGGCATCCGGGAAAACATACATCACCATGCGAAGTGCATCGACGATCTTATTGAAACCAATACCGGTCTCTACAGGAAATTGAAATGGGAGCACTTTTGAACCAAAACGCGCCTTCGTTTGCTCTAGCGTGTTTTCAAAATCCGCTTTGTCGTTATCACAATGGTTAATGACAAAGAGGGTAGGAGTCTTGAATTTTTCCACATACTCCCAAATAAGTTCTGTGCCTACTTCAACGCCCGAACGGGCATTCAACATCATAACGGCTGTATCAGCCACTTTCATTGAGGAGACTACCTCACCGACAAAATCATCAAAACCCGGAGTGTCCATCAGGTTGATTTTGCAATCTCTCCAATCAGCGTGCATTAGGGTCGAGAAGATCGAGTTACCTCGCTCCTGCTCTATACTGGTGAAGTCGGAGGTGGTTGACTTCTCAGTTACCTTGCCAAAGCGGTTAGTCCCTTTGGCTTCGTAGAGCATAGCTTCGGCAAACTGGGTCTTTCCCGACCCAGGATGGCCCAACAGCACTACGTTCCGTAAGTGTTTGGTGTCGTACGTCATACCTGGTAAGTTTTAAAAGGTTGAAAAAATGGTGGTGAAAAGCGTGTTGCTCTGTGTTCGATAGGATTCGTTGAAGTTAAGATTTAGAGCCGAATAATCAAAGGTGGAATGGCGTGATTACTGGGCAATTATTCTGTAATTGACACAGTATTCCAAGATGGAAATGCTCCATATCCGTATGGAATTTGCAAGTAGCTGAAAATGGGAAAAGTACTTATTAAGGAAAGTTTTAATGGGATGAACTTTCTCTTACCTTTTTTTGGATTCAGATTCGGAAGGGGAAAAAAGATACTTCAATCCGAACTCCAAGCCAATGGCTGGTTCCTTGTAACTGTCACTTTCTCTCCTTTTACTAATGTAAAGTAGACCTCGGCCTATAATTAGTAGGCGATTAACACCTTTTTCATAGACTAGATACTCAAGTGATCCAGATCCAGCCAAATCTACTCCATTATTACCGAAGGTTTCTTTTGAGACAGGCCCAAGAACTCTCCAATATGTTGGGTCCCCAAATTCAACATCCGCATATCCACCTAAGCGGAATCCAGGTCCAAACCCAAATAAAATATCCCACCTGTTAAAAAGTTTTGCTCCAACCTTGAAAGGAATTCTTAAGTAATCCTGGGTGACAAAACCGTAGCCTCTTAAAAATCTGTCCTGATAGTCAAGATAATTTCCCTCCTCCTGATCTAAAACACATTTATTTCGATGATAATCAAAATCAAGTTCGAGAATTAATCCGCCTGGCCTGGTCAATCTGATGATTCCACCTATGCTAGGTGTAGTCCCAGCCTTTCCAAAAATTCCTCGTTCTGCAAACGGATCTATCTCGGAAATAATGATGCTACTCTTTATCCCAAAACTTATTTGAGTGAACCCTGAGGTTCCGAATAAAAGAATGGTAAAAACTAGTAGAATTTCTTTCATAGTTAATAAAAGGTAAATGATCCATTTTCTATGGTTATAGTCTTGGTATCATTGGAATTTCCAAATGTGCCACTGAATTCACCTTCAACAGTATTCCCGGAATCGTTTATTTCAGAAATTGAAAATGATGGCCAGCCATTGAGGGAATCATTTTTTGGCTGAGAGAAATATTGATTTTCACCGTTTTTGTCCACAAAGGAAAAAGCAAAACCAAATGTACCACCAGGCCCCACATTATGAGACTGGATTTCAAAATCACCGAGGGATGGAAATTCCGGTACAAAAAAATACAGGGTGCCGAATTGATGGAAGCAAGAGTATTTAATGATTTCTGAGTTATCTACTAAGGAAATGTTTGCGAAATATTTTCGTGTTATTCCATCCTCGGTAAATTGGATCCTACCCTTAAAATAATTTGTGGGATCAGCATAAACGTAGAGACTATTGAATACACCGTTTTCATAATCCTCTGAAATGGTCGGTTCTGATTTATTCCAGATCTTAAAATCAAATGCCCCACTAATTAAATAATACTGACCATGATCTTCAATACTAGATATTTCAAAATATCCGGATTGTTCCTCGCTCAATTCAGTAGTGAATGTTGAATATTGGTTTGTGGCATAATTGTAAGTGGGTTGTCCAAAGTCATATCGTTTTTCTTCGAACCCATCAAGAAAAATGAATTCATTCCCAATCAGGAGGATATTATCATTGTACAGTTTCCCTGTGAGTATTTTATTGTATTCTTCACCGGCCCTTTCATAAGTCCAAACTGAAGACATATCCTCCCCCACGCGATCTTCGCAGGCAGCAAAGAAAAAAGGGAATATGAGAATGAGAAAAAGGTTCTTCATTTTTTTGTCGTTGTTCTCTAAAGGTCTGAAGCTTGATCAGCACTTTTGTCTCAATTATTGAGACTGCATTAGCTTTTGTCTCATTGAGTGAGACTTCATTTCAGTCCAAAAATTACTATTACGTAAGTAGACTACCAAATGAAACCGAGTATTTCTTGTTAGGGCAAAGTAGTGATTGTGAATTTTGGCCCTTGGTTAGCATTCTGGAGGTTTTGGTTATTTTCACGGGCATCGAAAAACTTCCAAATGAGAATTCTGTTCCTCCTTTTTATTCTAAGCTTGTTTTCCTGTATGCCTGATCCTCAACCATCCACTTATGAAAGCTATGATGATTACCCGGTTTACAACGGAAGCGATCTCGGTCTGACCTACACGCCTTCAGCTTCTACCTTCAAAGTTTGGGCCCCTGCCGCCACCGACATGCGGCTCCTGCTTTTCGACAATGATCTGAAGGGGGAGGCCTCGGAGACGATCGATATGAAATATACCCAGGACCATTTATGGCAGACGACCATTAAGCGGGATCTGGCTGGAACCTACTACTGTTTTTCGTCACAAAATGATGGGACCTGGAATGAAGCAGTTCCGGACCCCTACGCCAGAGCAGTGGGAACCAATGGAAAAAGAGCCCAGGTTGTTGATCTGGATGCAACTGATCCTTCCGGCTGGGAAAATGATCAAAGCCCAACGCTGAAACATCCCACCGATATAGTGATCTATGAATTGCACATCCGGGACCTGTCCATGCATCCTGCAAGTGATATTACTAATAAGGGAAAGTTTCTAGGGCTAACAGAAACGGGGACCAGAAC
>JABDJM010000331.1 GCA_013002475.1 Saprospiraceae bacterium
GCTTTGGACGGCCCGTTGCCTACTATGAGGCACTGATGAAGGCTAGCGGTTTCCAATTAAAGGATACCAAGTTTATCAACGAGCGGACTAGCTTTTACCTCGCCGGTGCTACCCGAAAATTGTTGAATCCTAAACAAAGGAAAGAAGGGGAACCCATCAATTCTTTTTCATCCTTCATTCAAAGGATCAGTCTTCCCGTTACCCGGCAGCTTGATAAGATCTTCACCTCCAGAAAGGATGTAGGAAAGCTTCACTTCGTAAGGAAGTGACGAAAATCACCCATTACTAGGTCTCATATCATCTCTTATATTCCTGACCCTCAAGAACTTTGAGTATTGAAATATGTTTCCATGTTGATGGTAACAATATTCCTCATCAAACTCAATAGAAATGAACGAATCAAATGATTTTAAAGAATTTGGCCGGAAGACTCTGGATCAATGGAAATCCATGATCGAAGAGTTTGAGGTGCAACTTGCTCTTGGCAAGGCCGAAGCCAAAGATGTATTTAATAGAGAGAAAAAAAGCTTGACAGAATTCATCAATGAACGAAAGGCAGAATTCGAAAAGAACCAGAAGAAGAAAAGAGCTGATTTTACGGATTATGCTGTGCGTTTGAAATGCTTGAAAGACAAAGTCAATGCTGACTATCCGACAGCTGCAGAAGGGCTGGATGAATGGCGAAACCCAATCATGTCTTGTGTCCATAAGACTGAGTTTATGACCGGGAATATTATGGATTATGGCCTGGAAATCTTGAATATCAAGCTAAAAGATCTTAAGCTTACATTAGATAATTATCGGGTTCAACTTGCCTTAGCTAACTTTGAGAACCTTAGTGAGTTGAATGATAATAAAGAGGCATTGGATGCTGCACTCAGTAACGCATTGGACATGGTGAATAGAATTGGAGGTGACGATGGAACCTCAGTACGCTATTTTATGGATGAGATTTCCAAATCCTTTGATCACTTGAAACAAGCCTTTGCAGAGTTGGTATAAAGAAAATATATGCCAGAATCGAAAATAGATTCAACAGTTAAGCAAAAGCACGGGTCGAGATATCGAAAGATTCTTGGGGTCCTGATCAAGTATGGCTTCCAGGATATGGTTGCCCATCCTCCTTTAAACCGATTATACGGCCTTACAGAGAAGCTCGCTCCCCATATTGATGGAAAATCCGTTCTTGATTATACTCGGTATGAAAGGATCCGGATGGTTTGCGAGGAATTAGGCACAACCTTTATCAAGTTTGCCCAAATCGCCAGTAATCGTCCGGATCTTCTTCCGGAAGAACTTATCGCTGAGCTTACCACCTTTCAGGATCAAACCAAGACCCTTGACGAAGCAACCATTCGTGGGGTTCTTAAGCTTGAATATGCCAAACCCTGGGAAGAGTATTTTGCAGATATAAACTTCAAGCCTCTTGCCTCTGCTTCTATGTCGCAGGTTCACAGAGCGCGGACCCGATCTGGAGATGAGGTAGTGTTGAAGATCCAGAGACCGAATATTCAGAAGGATATTGAATCTGATATCGCTATCCTAATGAACCTGGCAGAGGTGGTTGAAAAAAATCTTCCTCAGTATAAAGCTTACCAACCCGTTGAGTTGGTAAAGATGTTTGACAGGGCCATCCACAAAGAATTGAACTTCCAAAGTGAAGCTGCTAACCTCAAACGGTTCTCTGAAAATTTCCAGGCTCACCCTGATATCTATGTTCCTAAGGTTTTTCTCGAGTTCTCTACCAAGAGGCTCCTTTGCATGGAGTTTATCGATGGATATAAGATAACTGACCTGGAAAAGATAAAGGCCTCCTCTGGCCTAACAGGACCAGATCTGGCGAAAAAGGGTATTGGATTATATTTTGAGCAAGTATTTAACCATGGTTTTTTCCATGCTGATCCACACCCGGGTAACATCTTTGTGCTGAAGAATACCGGGCAAATATGCTTTATCGATTACGGAATGATGGGGCATGTTTTGGAGGAGGATCAGGAAAACATTTCTGACTTGCTGCTTTCCCTTTCTGTGAAAGATATCAAAGCACTGAAAAAAGCCTTGATGCGGTTTTCTGTTGACGGGGTGTTGTACAAGGAAAAAGAATTGGATCAGGATCTGCTGGAATTTATGGCGGTCTATTCCAATATGGAGTTGGATAACATCGATTCCTCAGAAGTGATAAAAGGCCTCAATTCCCTTTTCTTTGATTATAAGATCCAGATACCCTCTAATCTTTTGCTATTGATGAAGGCCATGATCATCATTGAGGGCGTAGGATTGGAGATCGATCCGAAGTACAATATCATTGAAAATATTGAACCCTTTGCCCGAAACCTGTTTCTCAGGAAGTTTTCACCCACAAGGTTGAAACGGGATGCAATTACTCACTTTGTTGAAATGTCCCGGTACGCTAAGGAGTTACCGGAAGATCTAAGGGATATCACCAAAAAGGTAAAAGAGGGAAGGTTGCATGTTGAGTTTGAGCATAAGGGTCTTGAGCCAATGATGGAAAACGCGGACACTATAGCCAACCGAGTATCATTTACCATTTTGATCGCGGCTCTGGTCATAGGGTCTTCCTTGATCGTGGTTGCCGATGTTCCGCCCTTCGTTTATAACATTTCCGCCATTGGCTTTTTCGGCTTTATTATAGCTGGACTCCTAACAGCCAGGTTGATCTATTCCATCATCCGCCACGGAAATTTCTAGCCATACCCATTAAAACAATTTGTTTATCTTGCCTTCATGATACACTATGAAAGCAGAACTATGGCAAGGCATCAGATCTTTCATCATTCCTTTGATTTACTGCCAGAGAAAGCCATGTACTGGCCTGAACTAAAAACTCTGATCATTTCCGACTTACATTTAGGAAAGGCGGCTCATTTCAATCAACGGGGAATCGGACTTCCCGCGCAATCTATCAAAGCCAATAATTTCAAAAGGCTGGAATCCTTAATGGATATCCATCGACCCGAAAAACTAATCTTCCTCGGAGACCTTTTTCATTCAGCCATTAACCCCGTCTGGGGTGAGTTCCAATCCTTTCTCGAGCGATGGCCGAATTGTGATTTCATACTTGTGGAGGGAAACCATGATATTTTGGAACATCGACATTATTTGGACTCCGGATTAAGAGTAGTACCCAACTATCAATATGAATCCCTTGTATTTACCCATGAACCCATGGAGGATGTGCCGAAGGATCTTTATAATCTGGCAGGTCATATTCATCCGGGTGCAAGGATGGGAGCTAAGGGGCAACCCTCTTTAAGGTTACCCTGTTTTTACTTTTCTTCTGACCAGGCGATCCTTCCAGCCTTTGGATCATTCACAGGTTTGCATCCGGTAAGACCTGACAGGAATGATTCTGTGTTTGTGATTTTTGAAGGAGTTGTAAAAGAGGTTTCCTGAAGATCAGGCAAGCATAAAGATCAAACTCGCCATAGCAAACCCTGTCAAGCCTACCAGAGTCGTCATAAGGGTCCAGGATCTGAAAGTTTGTTTTTCAGTCATTCCCAGATATTGACTCACTAGCCAAAATCCACTATCGTTGACATGCGAAAGCACGGAGGCTCCGGATGCAACGCTTATGACGAGAGCTGCCAGTTGCATGGGTGCCAGGTTCGTCTCTAATAGTAAAGGAGCAACCAGTCCTGCACCTGTGATCATAGCTACGGTAGCAGATCCCTGCAAGACCCGAATTATCGCCGCCGCCAAAAACGCAAAAAGGATCAAAGGTATCCCCATGCTGGTCAGACTCTCTGCCATCATTTTACCCCCACCTGTGGCGATCAGCATTTCTTTGAATACACCTCCGGCACCCGTCAGTAAAATTATGGTACCTGCGGGAGC
>JABDJM010000110.1 GCA_013002475.1 Saprospiraceae bacterium
GCCGCTATCTCCGTTTTCATGCCAGATAGCCATACCCTGATCCAAGATTTCAATGCGCTCTGCAGCAGTTTCACCCTTGGAATAAAACTCTTCAAGGCGTTCTGATTCTGGAAATTCTGATTCTTCCTTTTTGGAGATCCTGTCTCCGACATTGACACCTTTGGAATCAAACCAACCGATCCGTAGATGTTGACCGAGGTCAAGTTTTGTGCTGGTCAGTGCGTTCAAGTCCATAAAGTGCTTTACAGAAAGACCCAGTTTCCTTTTTGCGATATCATAGAGACTGTCTCCTTTCTTCACGGTGTAGATCAGTGGAACAAAGTCGGCGGATGGAATCGAGGCTAGCTTTTTTCTATAAATAGCCCTATTCGGAATTGGGATCGATACTACCTTACCCGTCAAACTATCAACTTGTTCTAGTTCGGGATTGAATACCAAAAGAACTTCTTTTTTTAACCCATAATATTCTGAGACCGACTCGATTGATTCGCCCTCATTTAACTTGTGCTGAACAAACTTTCGTCCTTGCTCATTGAAGCTAACAAAAAGGCTATCTTGGTTCAGAAGAAAGGGATCTACGGATTGAGCTCCCAAGGAAAGAGTAATTGAAGCTAAAAGCCCAATGATTAAGTGTTTCATGAGTACCTAGTGTTTCAGTGAGTAAAATTAAAAAATCTTTGGTGATAATCCCGGCCCGCTTTGCCTCCACAAGGCTTCCGGGAAAACCTCTTCTAAAACTAGGAGGCAAAGCTTTGCTACGACATGTTTGTGAACGATGTCAGGAGGCTGATGAAGTTGACGCCGTAGTAGTTGCCACAGACGATGGAAGAATCCAGCAGGCAGTGGAGGAATGGGGCTTTGATGCCCAAATGACCAGAAGCGATCATCAGTCCGGGACTGATCGGATCGGGGAGGTGGCCCTATCAAGATTGGAAGGAGATATCGTGGTCAATGTTCAGGGTGATGAACCCTTTTTGGATCCCGGTCATATTGATCAATTGATCCGTTTCTTAAAGGAGAATCCGGAAACACCCATAGCCACGCTGATGGCGCCCTTGCCAGAGAGTGAATTGGACAATCCCAACGTTGTAAAGGTGGCAGCTGAACAGAATCGGGCTCTCTATTTCAGTCGAGCTCCCATTCCTTACACAAGAAACCAGGATCATAAGGTTCATTACAGGCATATTGGAGTCTATGCCTTCCAAAGGTCAGCGCTCCTAGAGGTCATTCTTTTACAACCTTCAACTTTGGAAAAGCAGGAAAGCCTGGAGCAACTTCGGTGGCTCGCCGCGGGATATCCAATTGGAGTCTTAAAAGTGGATGATTCTGCCCCAGGTATTGATACCCAGGAAGATTTAGAGAAAGCAGAGGAATGGCTCCGGCAAAAATCTATCTGAGGAAAGTCCCGTCAAAAGCAAGTGGAACAAGGTCCGAAACGGTTTTAAGTACCCATATTTTTCCATTCTTCCCTTCCAGGATCAGTTTTAGTGGGCTTCCCTGAATTTGCTCTACTTCGAATAGCACCTGACGGCAGGCACCACAGGGCGTTACTGGGTTTGACAGTTCAGCCTTATCGGTACTGGCCGTGATTGCCATGCAATCAATTTTAGGACTTCCATAAGCGGATCTGGCAGCAGCAATTGCTGATCTTTCAGCACATAGGCACAGGGGATAAGAGGCATTTTCGAAGTTGGAACCCCGCACAACAGCACCATGCTTGGTCCGTAAGGCTGCTCCGACATGAAATGAGGAATAAGGCGCATAGGCTTCCTTAGTGGCCTTTCTGGCTTGCTCTAAGAGCACCTTATCTTCATCTGAAAGATCATTTTCCCCTTCTAGTTCGACGAAAGTAGTTTCTATGGTTTTCGTTTTCAATGGGTGTTTATTTAGGTCATTAAGTTACCAGAAAAGAATCATTTTCCCTGGCGAAGTCGAAAATAGGCATTTAATTTGCCCCCATATATTCCCAAACCTGCCTAAAGGCAGTGATATATGAAGAACATCCTGATCATTGGGGCCGGAAGATCGGCAACCGCCCTGATCCAATACGTTTTAAAGCAGGCCTCGGCCCATAACTGGGAGGTGACCGTAGCTGACTTTAATGCCGATTTAGCCAGAAAAAAGGTTGGAGATCATCCAAATGGCAAAGCCACCGCTTTGGATGTTTCCAATGTTCATGCCAGACACCTATTAGTTAACTGGGCCGATGTGGTGGTATCCTTGCTCCCCGCTCACTTGCATATCGAGGTAGCCTATGATTGCATTAGGCTTAAGAAGCATTTGATCACTGCATCCTATGTATCCAAAGAACTTTACCAATTAGGAGATGAAGCCAGGGACCGCGAGTTGATCTTTATGGGAGAAATGGGACTTGACCTGGGAATTGATC
>JABDJM010000146.1 GCA_013002475.1 Saprospiraceae bacterium
AAGACTATCCAGCGTAGGTGCTTCGAAATCTCCTACCGAAACTCTTTGTTCTTCTATGGTCGTATTTCCACAATCATCAATTGCAGTCCAGGTTCTGATCAACTGAAACTCATTCGGGCAGGAACCATCTATCCTTTGCTCACTTACCAGAAGTTCCACATTCGTATCACAATTATCTGAGACTCCGGGAACAACATCGGTACTGATCAATGTAACCATTGATACCGCATCTATTAGATTTCCGATGGTTGGAGATACTGGATCTCCCTGCACAGATCTAAAAGCAAATACTGTAATCAGTTGACCAACAGGGACCGTATAATTAACCGTCTGAACTGTCCACCCGCCTCCCACTGTGGCAGTAAATACCCCAAGAGAAGTCAATGCTCCAGGGTTTGGACCAGCAAATACTTCGATTATGTCATCCGTATTATTTGAAAGAAAAGGTCTGTGGGCATGGGCAAAACTTATCTGTAGAATGGTAGTTGGTATGGAGCAAAACTCTTGGTAAAGATCTCCAATAGTGCTTCCATTAACTTCCGCATGTACTGCCCCAGTATATGAGGTAACTCCCTCGAAACCAGTTGGAATAAACTCGATCAAATTATCCGGAGCAGTGGTCTCCCATCCTGGAACTACACTTTCATTATACAAAGTTGGTGTTGCCCCTACTCCTGGATTATTTTCGAAATCCCCATTTTGAAAGTCCTGGATGCAAGGAACACATCCCATTGATACATCCGCTGGAATTCCTGTAATAATAGGAGCTGTTAAATCCTGCTGAATAAGAGTTTGCACGTAGTTCGCTGTATTCCCACAATTATCCGATACAGTAATAGTTCTGTCAATCTTACAGATGTTACAATAGACTTTATCGGGGAGATCACAGCTCGCGGTAGAACTAATTGCTACCACAGAAATCTGTGAGCCAAATTCATTTTTCCAGTTAAGGGTAACGGTATTAATACCACCGATTGCTGGAGAAAAGAAAAATGAACTTCCAGGAGGAGCAAAAAACCCTCCGGTGAATGAAGATGAGGACAGACTCCAATCAACATAAACATCAAAGGAATTGGGATTATTAATTTCCCATCTTCTTTCATTGAAAGGGACCTCAGAGCAAACTGCAGTTAAAACAAGGTTTGATACGGGACCTGGGTAATTAAGTAGACTGGGTTCCAGGGTTTCTCCAATTAATTGGGCCTCCCCAGAAATATCTTCGTAATAAGGAGGCAAGTAATTATTATCACAGGGACTGTCTGCATAGGTTGTTGTTACCATCGCAGCGCAATCATCTGTTGGTGTAGGGATTGACAATCCTGGAATCGGAGCATCACAGTCAAAAGTCAATAATGGATCAAATCCAGGAATGGTCGGCGCCACAATATCTTGGTGCAGAATGGATTGAATATGAGTTTCAACATTCCCACAATCATCTGCAGCCTCCCAGATCCTCTGTAAAATAAATTCGTCCGAACATCCTGAAGGAGCCGGAATCGTATTCGTGGTATAAGTTACCGTCGGGAATACATCACAATTATCTATGGCAGTAATATTAGGAGGAATGGGAGGGCTTTCATCACAACTAATTGTCAGATCCAGTGGGTATTGAGAAAGCGTTGGAACCTGATCATCTTCGAAGGATATTTCTTTGATTTTGGTGCTTACATTTCCACATTCATCTTCTGCTGTCCATGTCCAGGTAATTACAAATTCCTGGTTACAAATTCCTGGTGTAATCACTTCAGTAAAAGCCAGACTCGGTGAATTATCGCAATTATCCGAAGCAATTGCCGGAGGTTGGGGAGGGATAGGAGATCCACATTCCAACGTTATATCAACGTCATCAACATCAATGACCGGAGCTTGATTATCCTGGACATTAGCAAAACTAGTAACTACCCCTTGGCATCCACCCAAGGTGACAGTCAAATCAATCTGCTGAAATCCACAATCTGAAAATGAAACTATATGAGGGCCAATTCCACTTGCCGTCTGAGGAGTAGCATCAGGACCAAAATCCCATTCGTAAAAGGTACCAGGACCTGCATCATCCGACCAAATGGTAACTAAATCTTTTGGGCAGGAGGTAAAGGGGTCGATATTGATCTTTGGATCCGGCGTTTGATGAAATACTATAAAGTTTACGGTATCTCTTGAACAGCCTGGAAAATTTTGATCTTCAAGAACCACGTTGTAGAACCCAGGAACTGTAGCAAAGAAAGTATTATCCGAAGTTGGGCCTACCCCACTCCACCAATAAACATAATCTCCTCCTGTTTGGCTTGGTATGGCTGTAATCAGCACACCAGGTTCAGTTGGACAAAATCCATTGAGGAAATCGACATTCGTTATTGTTAATTCCGGAAGGATGCTTACTCTCACTGTATCACAAAAAACCGGAGCCGAAGCTTGACAAGCAAGGTTTTCAATTGTTCCACAAACCTGATAATCAATAAAGCCTGGAGCCGATCCATCAGGAGTCATGATTGGGTTGCTGCACCCGATTTGGCAATCCAGGTATGAATTGTACATCCCTCCGCCAGTAATATCATTCCAAACTACCGTTGTTTCTACCAGATTGCTAACGCTCAAGGCAATCGGACAAAATCCCTGGGTAGTAACATCAACGGTGGAAACATTCGATGGAATGGCATTAATTCTGAATTGATTTGGAAAACTTCCCGCTTTGCAATAGGTAACTGTAAAAGGTCCCGGATCATTTGTACAATATGCTGAGCCCAGAGGAGTGGGACTTGCACAATCAACAAAAAATTCATTGGTACCGGAAGGTATGAGACCCACTTCTATATCAAATGTGAATCCCAGGCTATTTGGATGAAGGGTCACTTCAAATTCAATACACTGGTTTACTGGGATCCCTGGAGGGATTCCGCAACATAGTCCGCTTCTGGAAACTGAAGGTGAAAGGTAAGTGGCACTTTCTGAAGAAGAAAGATCTGCGCTTAGAAAGGGCGTCGAAGGATCACAATTACCCGACTGAGCCTGACTAGTACCTAGGGTTATTAGGCATAGACAGAATCCGATTAGGGACTGTGCAAAAATCTTTGACATAAGCTTCTTCAGTAGTCGGCTTGGAAATTCTAGGTAAACTAAGCGGGGCCTAGGGGGGGTAATCCCTTGGGTTTCCTTCCAACTCGAGACTTTGTACCGAACTTTTTAGCCTTAAGTTTCGATACAGCTCATTTAGTTACCACCCTACTGAAAGCAATCTTTATGCCGCAGACTTCAATTTTTTGGTAGTTTTTGCATAATAGACGACCATAATATCTACCCTGATTAGGGTATTATTTATAATGCCTTGATATTCAATTATATATGTTTGTAAAAAACTACCTTCTGGATGAAACATTTGGGTAAAAAAAATCACATCAGAAGTGAATTTTGCCCCGTTCAGAGAAAAAAAAATTTCAGAAGCTGGTGAAATTCAGAAATGTTTTTTTCAAAAATATAACAACACATTATCTACAAGAAGAGATATTCATAAAAAAAGCCCATGCCGAATGGCATGGGCTTTTTAGGTAAAATCCATTTTTTCCTACTTCAGCAGAGATACATTTCCTTGCTGGAAAAACATTTCTCCATCAGCACATCGAACCCGGAGGTAGTACCC
>JABDJM010000148.1 GCA_013002475.1 Saprospiraceae bacterium
AGAATACGGTGGGGGCGGAATGGATACGGTATCTTATGTATTGGCCATGGAGGAGATCTCCAAGGTGGATAGTTCCTGTTCGGTGATCATGTCGGTCAATAATTCATTGGTATGCTGGGGACTGGAGGAATATGGCTCCGACCAGCAAAAAGAAAAATTTCTACCCAAGCTTGCAACCGGAGAATGGATAGGCGCTTTTTGTCTTAGTGAGCCTGAGGCGGGTAGTGATGCCACCTCCCAAAGGACCACGGCCATTGATATGGGGGATCATTATTTGTTGAACGGGACCAAAAACTGGATCACCAACGGTGGTACTTCTAAGGTCCATGTGGTGATTGCTCAAAGTGACCTGGAGGCAGGTCATCGTGGTATAAATGCATTTATTGTAGAAACAGATTGGGCGGGTGTTAACATAGGGGCTAAAGAAGATAAGCTGGGCATCAGGTCTAGTGATACCCATACCATAATGTACAATGATGTAAAGGTTCCAAAGGAAAATAGAATTGGAGAGGATGGGTTTGGGTTCAAGTTCGCTATGAAAGTATTATCTGGTGGAAGAATTGGGATTGCAGCTCAAGCTCTTGGCATTGCGGGTGGCGCTTTCGAACTATCCGTTAAGTATTCCAAGGAACGTGAGACTTTCGGAAAGCCCATCAGTAAGCACCAGGCCATTTCTTTTAAGCTCGCTGACATGGCCACCGAAATTGAAGCTTCGAAGCTCCTGGTGTACAGATCAGCCTGGATGAAAGATCAGGGAATGAATTTCGATGTAGCCTCCAGTATGGCGAAGGTTTTTGCTTCCGAAACGGCCATGAAGACTACCGTTGAAGCAGTCCAGGTTCATGGAGGCTATGGTTTTGTCAAAGAATACCATGTGGAAAGGCTGATGAGGGACGCAAAAATCACTCAGATCTATGAGGGTACTTCTGAGATTCAGCGGATCGTGATTTCCAGAAACCTACTGAAGGGTCAATTATACCAACCTATCATCCCTCAAAGTATGGTCACAGCGTAACTCTTTTCACAAAAAGATTGTTAGCCTCGTAACAACCTCTGTTTTGAAAGGCTCATTAAAATTACTGTCGCTCTTTGGGATCCCGATCTTCCTGCATTGGAGTTTTCCTCTGGTATTTCTGTGGATCGCCTATTTAGCCTATTCAAGCGCGGAAGGGGGCGTAACATTTTTTCTATGGCTTAGCTGCCTATTTATCCTTGTCTTTTTATGTGTTGTATTGCACGAGTTCGGGCATGCTCTTACTGCGCGAAGATTCGGAGTAAAAACCAAAGACATTATTCTATCCCCAATAGGAGGAGTGGCTCGCCTTGAAAAACTTCCGGAAAAGCCCTGGCATGAATTTCTTGTTGCCATTGCCGGCCCAATGGTCAATGTTTTCATTTTTCTGATCCTTTTGTTGGTTGCATATTTGGCTGGATTTACTGAAGGGTGGGCCCAGGAATTAGAAGCAGACCCCTCGATAGGAATATTAATGCGCAGGGGATTCACTGATTTTATCTTGGGTAGTTTGATGCTGACTAATTTGGTCCTGGTAGGATTTAATTTGATCCCAGCCTTTCCCATGGATGGAGGGAGGATCCTTCGGAGTTTACTGAGTATTCCATTAGGGAGGATCAAGGCCACCCAAATCGCCACCATTGTGGCTCAGGTCCTGGCAGTAACAGGACTGCTGTATTCATTTTCAAATGGGGAGATGATCCTCGGTCTCATTTGTGTATTTGTTTTGCTTACTTCAAGTCAGGAAAACCGAAGCGTTAGGGTTCAGGAAATGTTGAAGACTGCCACGATAAAAGATATTATCAATCATCAATTCACGCGGATTTACGAGGACGATCCTTTGCAAGTGGCTTTGGATCGGTTGAAAATGGGCATAGAGGGAAATTTTTTGGTCTTTAATAATCCAACCGAAGACCAGGTGGTTGGAGTATTAACACGGGAAGGATTAGTGGCTGCATTAAAGAAAGGTGAGTATTCGAATCCTGTCCGGGAAAAGGTGGTTACAAAATTTGAATATGTAGAGGAGGAGATGAATCTAAAAGATCTGTACTTCCTTTTCCAAACCAAAGGATATAACATCCTTCCAGTCAAAACCAGAACCTTCGGAGAATCTGTCGGAAAAGTTGAGATCCAACAACTAAATGAATATCTGAGACTCCAGGAATCCCTGCAGTCGAGATCAAAGATCTAGCTTCCCTTTTACTAGGGGAGTAATGTCGTTGGCAGGGTCTGCAAAAAGAATCGCATTATAAGAGCTTTCATCAAACACCATAGAATATCCTCCATCCTTGGCCACCTGATCGATCGCTACCTGGACTTTTTTCAGGATTGGCTCTAACAGTTCTTGTCTCTTGACGGCGATTTTGTTGGCTACTTCCTTTTCAAATTTGGTAATCTTCTCAGTTTCCGCTATTAAAAGGTTTTGCCTTTCCTGAATAGCAACCTGCGACAAAACGCCCTTTTCAATTTCCGCATATAGTTTTCGCTCGTTCTCTTTAAGGGTATTAAGCATATCCTGACCCTGTTTAATCAGGGGGTCCTGGAAAGCCTCTAGCAATTGATCTGTGTTTTCCTTGAGAGCAATTGCTTCAACCAAATTTCCACTGTTGCAATAAGCATACTTCTGGGCCTGGAGTGATATTGACCCTAGGAATAAAAAGAGGACTCCTACGCAAATAATTCTCATACTTTCAAATTGTGGCGCTAAAATACAATTGGCAAAAATATCTACCAATTCTCTTTAAAGAACCCTGTGGGAGGTAAAGGGTTGGTTCTCTTTTAGCCTTAGCTCGAAAAACCATGTAATTCTTAGTTTTCTGGACTTGATATTCGTATTTTCGTTGTCTCTTCGAAGAGCCAAATACCTTTCTTTCATATTAAAAATATTGTCATGGGATTAATGGATTTTATAAAAAGTTTGTTTGGTGGTCTAAAAGATACCGCCGGCAATGTAGCTGATGCCGCTAAGGGCGCAGTAGAAGACGTCGCCGAGACCACCGGAAAGGTAGGTGGTAACGTTATGGATAAGGCAGGAGATGCTTTGTCTGGTGTAAAGGACGTTGCAGGAGATGTCATGGAAAAAGTAGGCGATGTAGCTGAAGACGCCATGGAAAAAGCAGGAGATGCTTTGTCTGGTGTAAAGGACGTTGCAGGAGATGTCATGGAAAAAGTGGGAGATGTAGCTGAAGGTGCAATGGATAAGGCAGGAGATGCCCTATCTGGTGTAAAGGACGTTGCAGGAGATGTCATGGAAAAAGTAGGCGATGTAGCTGAAGGAGCCATGGATAAGGCAGGAGATGCTTTGTCTGGCGTAAAGGACGTAGCAGAAAATGTTGCTGACAAAGTAGGCGATGTGGCCGAAGGCGCCATGGAAAAAGCAGGAGATGCTTTGTCCAGCGTAAAAGACGTAGCGGGAAATGTTGCTGACAAAGTAGGCGATGTATCTGAAGGCGCTATGGAAAAAGCTGGAGATGCTTTATCAGGAGCAAAAGATGTTGCCGGTAACGTAGTTGAGGGTGCTAAGGATGTAGCAGGAAACGTTGTTGAGAAAGCCCGTGAGGCCGGAGCCAATGTGGTAGATAAGGCCGGGGACGTAGTTGACGGAGCAAAAGATATGGCTGACAATGTGGTGGATGCTGCAAAGGATGCCAAGGATGATCTTTCCTAGAATCCTAAAAAATTCGGCTAACCAAAAAAGGCTTCCCTTGGGAAGCCTTTTTTGATACAAGTACTAGAAACTTTAGTTGAGCTCCGCTAGGCGGGCACGCACTTTTTCTATCTGAGCAATTTGCAGCTCC
Source organism: Saprospiraceae bacterium (assembly GCA_013002475.1). Classification (GTDB taxonomy): domain Bacteria; phylum Bacteroidota; class Bacteroidia; order Chitinophagales; family Saprospiraceae; genus JABDJM01. The sequence goes on from JABDJM010000148.1 coordinate 3,811, forward strand.
ACGAGTTTTCGGGTCTCCTCTTGCTCGATAAGGTTGGTCTCGATATTAGATTCATTTTGGCGGATCTTCTCCTTGGCTAGATCTATTTCCCGATGATACCGCTCATTATCTCTTTCTAATCTTTTAAGTAAAGTTTCGAGACGTTTCATCTCCTTCTCTTCATTATTTAATTCAAGCTCGGTTTTTTCCTTGGCCACAAAAAGGGCAAACCGCATGAGAAATTTCTCCCCTTCAACATAGGCATCCGGATGCTGAAC
>JABDJM010000176.1 GCA_013002475.1 Saprospiraceae bacterium
AGGAGTTTTTACCGGTCTTGATTCCGGAGCCTATGTCGTGTTCGTTGCAAATGCCCTTGATACGGGTTGTATACAATCCTGGGGTTCAAACCCAGTCGAATTAATTCTCGAGTTTGCTCCCTCCATATCATCCGTAGATGCTATCAACACTACAGGTTGTAGTTTAGACAATGGGTCTATAGAAATTTTGTTCAATGCCGGATCCGGATTGACAGAGTTTAGTGTGGATTCTGGACTAACCTGGAGTTCCTCAAATATTTTTGAAAACTTAGTAGCAGGAGCTTACGACCTGGCGGTCCGAAATGATAATGGACAATGTGAAAGCTTTTACATTGGAAATCCTGTTACCATTTCTGATCCCGGTGAACCTGCCATTTACAATGTGGTAATAAACCAGCCGGCTTCCTGTTCAGCATTAGATGGAGCTGTTCTTCTCCAAGCGAGTGGAGGAACTGCACCCTATGAATTTTCGTTGGATGGAGTCAATTGGCAGCTGGATAGTGTGTTTTTGTTTTTACCCAAAGGATCCTACAATCCGAGTGTAAGAGATATCAATCTTGCTTGTGTTAACGAGTTTGGCAATGTTGACCTGATTCCTATTGTGGATAATTGTCCCGACACCACCAGTGTGATTGTTCCTGCCGGAACCGTACAGAATATTTGTCTTGATACACTGGTCGGTGTTACGGCTCCTTTTGCTTCTGCTGGGGAATGCACAGCGGTTCCCGGACCAATATCGGTAACTGTTAGTCCAGCAATTGCCTGCGTAGAAATTTCCGGCCCACCTACCTTTTATGGATCGGATACTTTATGCGTTTACCATTGTGATGGTTCTTTGCCAACCATCTGTGATACGACCTATATAATCGCCATCTCCCCACCTCCTTCTGACACACTTTACTTGTCAATTGAGCAGGGAGATAGTCTTGATCTTTGCCTGGATAATTTTTTCCTGCAATATGATGCAGGAACCCTCAGTTCTTCAGTCTTTCTAAGTGAAGGATCGGCCTCAGAGGTGTTGGGAACTGAACTGATTGATAATTGTCTTTCCCTGGAAGCAAATAGCTCCTTTGAAGGCCAGGCAGGATATGTGAGTGTTCAACACTGTTATGATAATGTTCCTGGCTTATGTGATATCACCGTTTTTTCTGTTACCGTTTCCGGTAACTCCTGCACTGCCTATTATGATGGTGCCACTATACAACAAGTGTTGTCTACCTGTTCAGCAACACCCTTATGGTGTAGTGGACTTCCAATGGATACTCTGGCCGACCTAAACTTTTACCAGAATGGAATGCTTGTAGACCCTACAGCTGTTGCTTGTGAATCTGACCCAGAAAACTTTGCCCTTCGAATCGATATCGGCGAAAACGTTTTCACTATAGAACACGAAGCATCAGGATGTAAGGATACAGTGACCGTGGTACTAAGTTCTCCAGTCCCTACATATATGGGACCAACCACTTTTGAAGTAGAATGTGAGACTCAACAACTGGTTTGTTTGCCAATTTCCTATTCTAACCAGGCTAGCTTTATCATTTCAACACAAACTGGAAATCTATTCCCGGTTGGATGTAATTCAATGGTCTATTTTACTTATTCCTTTGGAGGTATACCTGGTGCAGGCTTAGATGGCCCTTATCAGGTTGATAGTTGGATGGTAAACGGAGAAGATTATTCTGGTGAGTTCCTTGACCTACAGGCTCTGGTTGACTCCATGAATGCCTGGAACCCTAACGGGGCTTGGGCCCTGAATGAGAGTTCCGGCCACATATTTGGAGGTGATACCGAGGATACTTACTCTAATACGATATCAGTTACAAGGATTAACGATAGCGCAACTGGTGAATTGACATTTGACCAGGTTACCAGCTTTGAAAATATTGGAGTAAATCTGAATGTTGGAGTTCATGAATTAGAAATACTTCATTGGCCTTCTGGATGTACAGAAACGGTAACCTTGGAAGTTACCTGTACACCTGACCCGGTTTGTGATACAGAAATCCTTGGAGAGGATATTTCGCAAGAATTGGAAAATTGTGAGAGTCAATATTCCTATTGTACGAATATTCCCTGGTCAGATTGGGCCAATTATGATCTTCTTGTCAACGGTTCTTCATACACAGGAGTTTTTGACACCTGTTCGACTGAGATGGTTCAAATGGTTCTGGACACCGGCTACTACGAAATAAGCTTTAACCGTCTGGATATCGTTTGTGAAGGAAGCGTGGCCTTAGAGATAACCTGTCCGGCCGAAGGTTGCAAAGAGGTGTTTTTTGAGAATGCCATTTACTCCTATTCAGCTGATTGTTCAAGTCAAGCAGAAACCTGCTTTGACTTTAATGTGGCAGACAAACCCGAATTTAGTTTTGAATTAAACGGAAGCCCATACGCAGGTCCCTGGCTGACCTGCTCAGATGGCAATTCCGGCATTAGCCTTGAGGCTGGCGATCATATTCTAGTCGCGATAAATTCCAACAATGGTTGCGAGGATGAGCTGACCATCAGGTCTCGTTGCAACCCTGCTGCTCAGGACACCGTCTTGGAATTGGCTTACAATGGTTCCGGAACACTTTGCCTGGATGCAGGCAACCTTCCCGGAAATATTGTTGATTCCTGGAATTCCTGTCCCGATGAGTCTGGTGAATTCTCCGTTGTCGAAAATCTTGGAGATGGATGCTTTAGCTTTTCAGGTGTAGAGGAAGGACTTGAGCAAGCCTGTCTTGTTCAATGCGATGATATAGGGAATTGCGATACGTTGTTTGTGAATGTACAGGTAACCGGAGCGCCCCCGCAACCCTTACCTGTGGCTGCCGATGATGCGATGATGGCTTTTAACGATGAGGAGTCTTTGATAAACCTACTGGATAATGATCAGGTAAACGGTCTCATAGAAAGTATATCAGTCATTGATTATTCAGGGCCATCTGTATACTGGTTAGAAGAAGATGGGAGTCTTCATTTTGTCCCACAGGTAGACACTTGTGAGATAGACCTTCAAGAAACAATTCAATATGAACTGTGCAACGAGAATGGCTGCGACACGGCTCAGGTGATCATTCAGATCGGATGCCTCACCCCAGAAACTGTAAGTGGCTTTTCGCCAAATGGAGATGGAATAAATGACGAATTTACCATTGAGGATCTTGACATGTTTCCGAATCACCAGCTCATTATTTATAATCGCTGGGGTTCCCAGGTACTTAAAGTCAAGGATTATCAAAATGATTGGCGAGGTACCTGGAATGGAGCCGATCTTCCTGATGGAACCTATTTCTGGTATTTGGACACCGGAGAAGGACACTCTAAAACAGGCTGGGTTCAAATTCGGAGATAATAATATTGATCATTTTTATAATATCAGGAGGCTATATTTCTTTGAGGATATTGCCTCTTGCTATTTACATGGATTTCTAATTTCAATATCTTTGAATGCTTAATCCTATGAATCGAACTCTGTTCATAATACTTCTATTATGTTTCTCCTTTGGGCTATCTGCTCAGCACCTTCCGCTGTATAGTGCACAGAATGATCATATTAGCGTCGTCAATCCTGCTGGCTTAAACCAGGACCAGATGATAGAAGGGCATTATCAAACCTTTGGAGCATCCTTTCGAAGACAATGGTTACAGTTTGATAATGGACCTATCACTCAGTTCATACGGGGAGATTACATTTTTCATAATGGTAGTACGACAGGATTGATC
>JABDJM010000190.1 GCA_013002475.1 Saprospiraceae bacterium
AACAAAAAAGTGGATTCTCGATGGTTCTTCATGGAAGGAAAGCATCATGGAAATGCCAGGATCAGAAATATGAACAAATCAGAAAAGGCTGTGTTGATACAGGCTTTGGAGGGCTGGTTGGATCTGGACATTGAGGCTGAGGATAACTAGGAGGTTAAATCTTCTTTGATGAGGTTAATAAAATTTGATTTGCGCCACCCACACCCCCTGCCCCCTGCCTACGTGCCTGCGGCAGGCAGGCCCTAAAGGGGGAACCCTCCCGCAAAATAATTCCTGTGGGCTGGACCTCCCCTTTAGGGGAAAGAGGGGTGCGCGAGAGATTACTAAAACAAACAATTTCTCCAATCAACAATCAACAATGACCGACCATTGCCAAGCAAAATTGACTGGCAAGTCAATTTAGGAAGGGAACCGAGGGTTTCATCCCGAGGCTATGATTATTTAAAAAACTCAACAATCTCCATATAGATGTATGTAAAAAAGAATTTTGGCTTTAAAAGTCTCATGCGATTTACCGGCGGTCACATCATTTGGATGACCATCTGGGTAACTACAGTTACTGCTGTCCATGAAGCCACCCACTGGTCTTTTCTTAGCATTCCGTGGTTACCAATTTCCGTGATCGGTACGGCAGTAGCCTTTTATGTGGGTTTCAAAAACAACCAGGCTTATGACCGACTTTGGGAGGCCAGAAAGATCTGGGGTGCCATAGTTAATAGTAGTCGGGCATGGGGTGCTGCTGTGAAAGGATTTGTTACGAATCAGTTTGCCGACGAATCATTAAGTAAGGCGGACTTATATGCTATTCAACAAAAACTGATCTACCGGCATGTTGGCTGGCTATATGCCTTGAGAAGTCAACTGTTGATCCCGACCCCCTGGGAACATATTCGCCAGGGAGCTATGATGAAACGGGTAATGGAAGCCCGCAGAAAACGATTTGGGATAGGCTTGTTGGATGATGATGTGACAATGAAGGAATTGATCTGCTTTCTTCCAAAAGGAGAATACGATCGGTTGATCAATTATAAGAATACAGCAACCCAAATTATTGACCAACAATCGCAGGATCTAAAGGAGCTTAGAAGCACGGGGATCATTGAAGACTTTCGGCATATGGAATTGCAGGGCCTTTTAAACGAGTTTTATGTTCATCAGGGAAAATGTGAGAGGATAAAGAAGTTTCCATTGCCAAGACAGTATGGAAGCAGCAGTTTCATCTTCGTGGGAATATTCCTTTTTCTTCTTCCTTTTGGGATGGTAACGGAATTTGACAAGATAGGTCACCATGCTGCCTGGCTTTCCATACCCTTTTCTGTACTTGTAGGCTGGGTTTTCTTGATGATGGAGCTGATTGGAGATTATTCTGAAAACCCTTTTGAGGGATTGGGGAATGACATTCCCATGTTGTCTTTATGTCGTACTATTGAGATCGACCTTCGGGAGATGTTAGGGGAAACAGACCTACCTCCAGCTATTGAAGCCAAGGATGGTGTGTTGATGTAATCCTGAATAACCAAACAAAAAATCAAATGATTCATTTTTCCGCAACTGAAATTGAAACTGCTCTTCCTCTTAAGAAAGTCATTGACGCTTTAAAGGAGGGGTTAAAAGCTATCCATTCTGGAAAATATTTTGTTCCGCAAAGGATCCACATTGATCATGAGGGCATCACTTTACTTATTATGCCTGCGTTTGGTCCCAACTATTTTTGCACCAAGCTTGTCTCAGTGGTAGAAGCTAACCAAGCACGAGACCTTCCTTTGATCATGGGCTCATTGGCCCTGAATGATAAAGCCACAGGCACTCCATTGGCGAAGATGGACGCACCTATGATCACAGCTTTAAGGACGGGTGCCATCGGAGCGATCGGGTTGGATTTGATAGCTGACATACACACCAGTAAGATTGGGATCATTGGAACGGGAATGCAGGGTTATTGGCAAACTCGTTTTGCCTATGAAGTGAGACCTGTAAAAGAAGTTTATTGCTACTCTACTTCTGCAAAATCTGCTCAGAAATATATAGACAAGGTAAAAAAGGCCCTTCCAGAAGTAAAGGTCAAGGTTTGCGATACCCCTGAGGAAGTCGTTAGATCTTCCGAGTGTATTTATACTTGTACTAATTCAACGGTACCTGTCTTCGCTAATGATGAATCTATTATTGCTGGAAAAAAATTCCTGAGCATTGGATCATTTCGACCAGAAATGCAGGAATTGCCAGACCTGGTTTATCAAATGTCTGATGGCTTGATCATTGATTCTGAAGCTGCAAAAAAAGAAGTTGGGGATGTCATCCGGTCCTTGGAAAAGGAGTGGATTGTACCGAATGAATTGACCATGCTGGATGCACTAATAGCTGGTAAGTCTAGCCTTGAAAAGGATAAAACTTACACCTTTAAATCAGTTGGTTTGGCGGCCTTTGACCTTGCATTTGCCTCAGCTATTTATGATCATGCAAAATATTTTGTCCCCGACAGTTGATGAAAAGGCTTTCGCATATCTCCGATTTTACCCCTGAATCTCTAATTGGAAATATCTCTGTGATTGACATGCATACCGGAGGTGAACCCCTCAGGATTCCCATCCATGGTCTTCCTGAGATTCCCGGCTCTTCGGTGCTCCAAAAACGAAATTACTTTTCCCAAAATCTCGACCACCTAAGAACCCAACTGATCTTTGAACCCAGAGGGCACAAAGACATGTATGGGGCAATCCTCTCTGAATCGTCATCTGAGTATGCCGATTTTGATGTTTTCTTCATTCACAACGCGGGATATTCTACGATGTGTGGTCATGCGATCATTGCTCTTACTAAATTTGTCATAGAATCCGGACTTACCAGCAAGGGCACACAGGAATCAATCTTTTTTAATGTCCCGGCAGGTAGGGTAGAAGCCTGGGCCGAAATGCAAGAAGGGAAGGTGATTGATTCCTTTTTCAAAAATGTTCCCTCTTATGTATTGCATGAGGATGCAGTGCTGGAAGATAGTCCCTGGGGCAGGCTTAGTTTTGATGTTGCTTTTGGGGGAGCATATTATGCAGTGATTGATGCAAGAAATTTCCATAAGAAAATAGAACCCGCCAACGTAGATTTCTTTGTCGAAGTAACTAGGGAATTGAAAGCATTGGTCAATTCGAAATTTGACATCTCCCATCCAGAGGAACCTGATCTCAGTTTTTTATACGGCTGTATTTTTACCGGGCCACCCGAGGATCATGCAAATCACAGTCGCAACTTATGTGTTTTTGCTGAGGGTGAAGTCGATCGATCCGCTACCGGGTCCGGGGTCAGCGCCCGGGCAGCCATACATCATCAAAAGGGACAATTAGCCCTACAGCAGATCATTTCTATTGAAAGCATCCTGGGAAGTACGCTTTCTGTTCAGGTTGTTGAACAGACAAGTTTCCAAGGTTTTTCAGCTGTGATCCCCCAGGTTTCGGGAAAGGCTTTCTATTCCGGAAAAAGCACCTTTTGGGTAGATCCTGACGACCCTTGGAAAAACGGTTTTCTTCTTCGCTAGGCTTTATTATTTTTGGAAAGACAGCGACGTGATTTTTTGATATCTGCAACCCCATTAAGATGAACAGAGTTTTTTCAACTTTCATTCCCGAAGGATTTTCTACGCTAAATTCCTACCTGATGGTCACAGGAGCGGCAGACTATATTGAATTTCTGAAAAAAGCCTTTTACGCTGAAGAGCTTAATCGAACCGTTGACGAAGAAAATTCCATTGTAAGGAATTGTGTTCTTAAGATCGGAAAATCTTGCTTTATGGTCGGTGAGGCAAAAGAGGACTTCCCAACTATGATAACCTCCTTTTACCTTTTTGTCGAAGATCCCGAAAAGGTGTATCGGAATGCCCTAAAAAATGGGGCTACGGATCTATTTCCTCCAACTAAAATGGATTATGGAGATTTGCAAGGAGGCGTTGTGGATCCTGCCGGCAATTACTGGTGGATTAGCCGGAGATTGGTTAAGGAGGGCTATTGATTCAAAAAATTTGGACTGAGTATCAAGTTGATCTGCTTTTCATTTGATGACTTCCATCGCAAAAAGGTTCTGTTCCAGTTCGTTTACATTGACAAAGATTTGCTTTTCCGCTTCGCTTAGCCTCGAATCGTAATGGCTTATATTTCGTGCCATGGTGAGAGCCATCACAGAAAGGTTGGTTGGCACTTAATCCGCAGCGACACCACAGGTAAGCTTTTCCTTTTTCAAGTTCCAATTTGGAAGGTTCCTCCGTACGGTGGTCCTGCTTTTTAAATCCACGGGATATCTCACTTGCCGGATCAGCGGAGGCAACCGCTGGGTAAAAGAATTGAGCAGTCCATTTTTCCTTTGGGTCATTTTCAAGGCCATAGGATTCTGGAAATTCTCTTCTAAATGAGGCTGTTCCAAGTATTTGATCCCAAATTGAAAACATGTTTCCAAAATTTCCATTGGGATCACTTACGCCATCCAACTGGGATTTTCCATGATGGGAATGGTGAAAGGCAGGTGTCACTATCACGCGTTGCAGAAGAAAGGCCAGTGGGCGAAGAACTTTGAATTTATACAGTAGCTTGTCGTAGGCCACGGTACTATGGGAGCTGATGATCACCAATTGCTTTATCGCCAAACCGATGGCAACTGCTTGTGCTCCGCCAAGGAAGGTGATCAAGCCCATCCACCAGATATTAGGCATCATCAAATAATAAAGCCCTGCGTTTCGATAGGACACAAAGAATCCCATTTCTTCTGCCTGATGATGAGGCCGGTGAAGCTTCCATAGAAAAGAATTACTGTGGGCATAACGATGATAACAATACTGCACTAAGTCATCCCCAAAAAGGTAGAGTGGAATACTTAACCATAGACTTGAGTTCGTCAAAGTATGTTGGAACTCTGCAAGGAAATGGTTACCGAGCAGGACAGCCGAAATAACGATCCCCGGTTTGATTAGTAGTCCCAGGACGATGTATACCCCGAACTCCATGATCCAGTCATTGGTTGTCCGTTTTGTTCTTCCCAGGGCTCCGGAAATCATCTCCAGCAACACAAACAGGGCCAGGATCCCAATAACAACCAAATCACCATATGCCTCCCAGTTGATCACGATGCATTAAGATGCATGATTCTTGTCGACTAGCCAAAACCAAATTTTGAAAAATGCGCCACAAATAACACTGAAATTTATGATACAAGGTGTTTATCAGGTTATTCGGAAGAACCTCTCGCCAAACAGGTGGATCATCCCTTTGATCAGGGAAGATCAGATTTAGATAGGGTAGAGGTTGATTTTGATAACTCTTTGATCATGCCCTTGAAAATATATCCATGAAACGGTAAAACTAGATACCAGTATAGTCTGCCGGATAGGCCTTTGGGTCTGAACGTAGCAGTTTGAATTAGAGAATTCTTTTCGATCTTAAACTCTAGCCATGCTTCACCGGGGAGCCGCATTTCGGCTAGTAATAGCAACCGACCTTCTTCTTTGTTTGCATCCAGGACTCTCCAAAAATCCACAGCATCACCTGGTGCCAAATGTTCTGGATGAGTTCTTCCCCGGCGCAACCCAACTCCCCCCAAAATTTGATCTAAAAGGCCTCTAAGCTTCCACAACCAATTCCCAAAATACCATCCCTTAGTCCCGCCTATTTGCCAAATCTTGTCTATAGTGTTTGAAACATCTCCTACCTCTATTGTCCTTTTATCTTTAAAACATCCGTATTCAGGTACATCCAAAAAATAGGTCACCTTCTTGTCCATTCGGCCGCTGCTCCAGGAATCCTTCCAGCTTGAAGGAATTTCATTTCCCTGAATTTTATAAAGCGTCCTTTTTAAAGATTTCTCATACCCGATAGGTTCGATCCCCAATATCTTATTGATAGCATTATCTCGGCATATCACCTCAACCTTCATGCTACTTACTAAAGCCGAAGCCAGTTTATAGGAGGTCGAGGTTACAAAAAATAACCAGTAGGAAGAAAGCTTAGGGGTCATGACAGGAACCGTGAAGATGACTCTTTTTAAACCCCGCACTTTAGCAAAACCCAGGAGCATTTCTTTATAGCTAAGTATATCTGGACCCCCTATGTCAAAGTTCTTGTCATAAACGGCTTCATTAAAAAGAGACTTCGTTAAAAAAAGAATGACATCCCTAATTCCAATTGGTTGGCACCTGGTGTTAAGCCATTTAGGCGTAACCATTATTGGAAGTTTCTCCACAAGGTCCCTGATTATTTCAAATGAAGCACTACCTGATCCAATAATGATTCCAGCCCTTAAGGTGGTAAGATGAAAATACCCTTTTTCTAATTCAAGCTCAACGGATTTTCTGGATGATAAATGCCGAGAAAGAGAATTCTCATTAATGATCCCACTCAAATATATTACCTGATGAATTTTTGTCTCCCTTACTGATTCCCGAAAGTTTTTCGCACAGCGAAGCTCCAAGTCCTCATAATTAGATGATGAGGACATAGAATGCAAAAGATAGTAAGCACCGTCCACATCCTTTGGAATGCGTTTAAGGGAATCTCTGTCCAAAAAATCGACCTCGATAATTTCGATATTCGGCCGGAACTTAGGATCTGGATGAAATCTATTTTTATCCCTGACACAGCAAACTACCTTATGTCCCTGTGCAATAAGCGCAGGTAACAATCTCTTACCAATGTATCCGGTGGCGCCGGCAAGAAGAATTTTCATAAAACCTTAATGCGGTTGAAAATCAAAATTAGAAAATGTTTAAAGCGACTAATTAATCCGCTTCTGCAAGTTACTTTATGCTAGACAAACCGCCATCAACATGCATAACTTGTCCGGTTATCCAGGATGAATTTTCTGAAAGTAGAAAGCCAGCCATTTGGGCAATTTCTTGCGGTGTCCCAATCTTTTTCAAAGGATGCCTCTGAGCGTTGGCCTCCAATTTTTTCTCCGTATTTAAGAGCTTAGCGGCCAGCGGTGTATCAGTAAGCGATGGGGCTATACAATTTACACGAATATTTGGGGCCCATTCTGCTGCCAGAGATCTGGTTAATCCCTCTATTGCTCCCTTTGAGGCAGCAACCTGACTGTGAAAATTAAATCCCGTTTGAACAGCTACTGTTGAAAACAATACTACTGAGGCCTTTCCGGCAGCTTTTAACCTTGGTAATACCATTTGCAAAGTTTTCACAGCACCTACCACCTGCAAGCGATAATCATCTATAAAGGATTCAGGTTTAATTCTGTGAAAAGGTTTCAAGTCAATGGCACCAGGACAATAAGCAAAAGCATCCAGTGTTTCAGGGAGAAAACTGAAGTCCAAATTGTCTTCCAGGACATTCAAAAAATGAAAATTGACACCTCTATGTTGTTCTTCAGGCTTGTTTGAATTGAAGGTAGCATAAACCTGGTTTTCATCCTGAGATAGTATTTCGGTAAGCGATTGACCTATTCCGGATGATTCCCCGATTATCAAATAATTTTTCATAGGCAGGCATTTAAATGTTTAATATACCAATCTCATTTTCATTTGGCTATTGGAAATTTGCTCGGCCTAGTACAGAATTCGCGCAAAGATTTTTTTTCTCATAAAAGTGCCGTTCTGTAAGGGTGGAGCCATCAATAAGACAACTTCTTGTCATATTTGTTTAATTAAATCTTTGATTAGTTAAACAATAATAATGTGACTCTGTTTCCCTGTAAATCTTTTAACCATAAAAAAATTAGCATAATGAAGACCCTTAAATTATTGACCATTGGGATTCTTTTTTTGAATTTATTTGCCTTTACTGCCTGTTCTGATGATGATGAAATGGATGCGCCCATGGATATAGTTGAGACAGCAATTGCCACTGATAATCTAAGTACACTGGTAGATGCACTTACTCAGGCGAATTTGGTTTCTACCCTGCAGGGTGACGGACCATTTACTGTTTTTGCACCCACGAACGATGCCTTTCAGGCCCTCTTAGATTCGAATTCAGATTGGAATTCTCTAAGTGACATTGATAATGCCACTTTGGCTAATGTCCTGAAATTTCACGTAATTGCTGCTGATGTCTTAGCTGCAGATCTAACAGATTCGTATGTTACGAGCCTGGCAACTGGACCAAATGATGAGCAAATCGTCATTCAAATTGATGTGACTGGCGGAGTTAAATTTAATGGATCTGCCAACCCGATCACGACGGACATTACCACAACAAATGGAACGGTGCACATCATTGATGAAGTGATGTTGCCGCCTTCTGTGGTGAACCTGGCGCTGAACAATCCCATTTTTTCAACATTAGTTGCCGCCTTGACGAGAAGTGATCATACTACTGATTACGTATCCATTCTGTCTGGAGATGGCCCTTTCACAGTTTTTGCTCCTACGAATGATGCCTTCCAGGCTTTATTGGATTCAAACACAGATTGGAGCTCATTAGATGACATTCCTTTAGGAACTCTTGAAGCGGTATTGAACTACCATGTTGTAAGCGGAGCTAATGTTCAGTCCTCTCAGTTAACCGATGATCAGGAAGTAACTTCACTAGGAGGTATGTTAACGATCAATCTAAGTGATGGGGCAAAAATTGAGACAACAAGCAGTCAATCCGTTGACATTATTCTTACAGATGCACAAGGTGCCAACGGTGTCGTGCATGTCGTGGATGAGGTCCTAATTCCCTAAAATACATACTAACACCATAGTTTAATGACCTAAGGGCCAGAAACAAGGATGATGTTTTTGGCCCTTTTTCTTTTTTTTTCTGAATGTCTACGATGCTTTTTTGCCAATCAATGTGAAAGCAAAATACTCCAACATCTCTTCGACTTCTTTGAAGTCCTCCTTTTGTACCACTACGTCAGTTAGTTTGGGAAGGTGCTGAGCAAAATAGATATGGTTATTTGCCATTTCAAATAAATTGCTTGCAAGGGTATGAGGATAGGGGAATTTAGGATTTACCTCTGCAATGACGTCGGCCACTTTAGAAGAAAGTCTTTTATAACTGATAAAGAACCCTTCAGTATTTTCTTTATCAACCTCTTTGGTGTGGTATGCTTTTGTCCCCTCTGCTATGATAAGCCGATGTAGTATGCTTTCATTTACATAATCAATTGATGGATTATCCTTTGATGCATAAACAAAGGTCTTGATTATGATCTTTAGCTTTTTCTTGGGATCCGGGATATTCATGGTATTCACGTCGATTAGGTAATCGACCCACTGCCAATACCAGGAAACCAGGTAAATCAGTAGAAAATGCTTGTTCTCAAAGTATCGGTAAACTGATGCCTCGGTAGAGGACATGGCATTCGCTAATTTCTTAAAGTTGAATGCTTCGAATCCAAGTTTATCAATGAGAATAATGC
>JABDJM010000206.1 GCA_013002475.1 Saprospiraceae bacterium
TAGTAATACTGCATCTCCCCTGGATGCTTTTTCGCTGGCCCTTTGGACAGCCGTTCTCATTTGGTTTGTCTCCAGGATCGGAATTCCCAAATCCTGAAAAGCGCTTTTGATCTTTTGGTTGTCAAGGCCCAGGCAAACCAGGGCTTTAACTTTTTCCCGGACTACCTCCAGGATTGCGGAATAATCATTTCCCTTATCTGTACCCCCGGCAATCCAAACCGTTGGTCTTTTCATAGATTTCAGGGCATTGAAAGTGGCATCTACATTAGTTGCCTTACTGTCATTTATATATTCCACGCCATCAACCAATCCTGCCTTTTCCATTCTGTGGGGGAAATTCTTAAAAGAGTTCAAACCCTTTTGAAGCTTTCCCTTATTAGCGCCCATCAAAACCGCCGCTTGCAAAGCGCAAAAGGCATTTATCATATTATGCGGCCCCTTTAGGTCGCATTGCGAATAATCAATTTTTAAAGAATCGTTAATTCGAATCCATTCATCTATGTGCAGATCATTTGGAACCTCAATTATCTTTCCGGGATATTCAATAGACCTTAGCCGCTGGTCAATATTTTGATCTCCTCGGAAACAGATCAAATGATCATCCCCATTTTGATTCTTCAGTATTTTGAATTTTGCGTCCACATACTTTTTCATTCTTCCCTGATATCGATCCAGATGATCCGGAGTTATATTCAGTAAAATTGCTACCTCCGGATGAAACTCTACAATGTCTTCCAACTGAAAACTGCTGAGTTCGATCACATAGAACTTTGCTGGTTCCCCGGTTAGTAGTCTGGAAAAACTCACTCCAATGTTCCCGCCTTCCCTGGCATCCAAATCAGCCTCCCGCATGATGTGTGCGGTGAGTGCGGTGGTTGTGGTCTTTCCATTGCTCCCTGTGATGCCAACAACTTTTCCTGAACAATTCCGGTGAGCAAATTCGATCTCAGGAATTATTTCCATTCGGGCCCTTCTGCAAAACCGAACCACTGGTGAGCTGTTTGGGATCCCTGGGCTTTTTACCACCAGGTCTGCATGCACAATTATTCCAAAAGAATGTATGCCAGACTCAAATTCAATCTCATTGTCAATAAGCTCCTTTCGGAACTTTTCATGAACTCGTCTTCCCTCGGAAACAAACACCTTATAGCCCAGCTTTTTGGCAAGCATTGCTGCTCCAACTCCACTTTCGCCGGCGCCGAGGATGACTACTTTCATATTTAAGCATCGCTACTTTTAGCGAACTTTAAGGGTTATCAATGTCAACACTGCCAAGAGAATGGCCACAATCCAGAATCGAATTACAATCTTGGATTCGTGCATTCCTTTCTTTTGAAAGTGATGATGGATGGGAGACATCAGAAAAATCCGACGACCCTCCCCATATTTTTTCTTTGTGCGTTTGAAATATGCTACCTGCAGTACCACGGAGAGATTTTCTATTAGAAATACTCCGCAAAGAATGGGGATCAGGAATTCCATCCTTACCAGAAAACCCATTACAGCAATGATGCTTCCTAAGGCAAGGCTTCCGGTGTCACCCATAAAAACTTCTGCCGGGTAGGAGTTGTACCACAAAAACCCAATACAGGCTCCGAGAAAACAAGCGGCAAAAATTACCAGCTCTCCTGCCCCTGGCAGATAGAGGATATTGAGGTAATCCGCCATGAGCGTATTTCCGCTGACATAGGCAAGCCCTCCAAGAGCCACGCCCATAATGGCACTAACTCCTGTTGCCAAACCGTCAAGGCCGTCGGTTAGATTTGCTGCATTGGACACCGCAGTCACGACGAAGATCACAAAGGGAACAAACAGGATCCAGACAAACTTCTGTCCGTTATCCCCAATGAATCTAAAGACTCCTGCATAATCAAACTCTCTGTCTTTCAAAAATGGAACATTGGTGATGCTTGTTTTTACGTAAGCATTTTGTACACCCTGATCCGATGAAACCGTCTTTACGATCTCAAAATTTCTGGCCTGTGCTTTTTCGAGGGGCATTTGAACTACCACATCGTTGCTAAAAAGCATTGTCAGAGCCACTATCAATCCCAGGACTACCTGGCCCAGGATCTTAAACTTTCCACTTAATCCTTTCTTGTCTTTTTTGAAGACTTTGATATAGTCATCAACAAAACCGATAGTGCCCATCCAGGTAGTAGCAATGAGCATCAAGAGGATATAAATGTTATGGAGTTTTGCGACTAAAAGACAGGGTATCAAAATGGCCATCAGGATGATAATCCCACCCATCGTGGGTGTACCTTCTTTTTCCTTTTGACCCTTCAGCCCCAGATCTCTTACCGATTCACCCACTTGCTGCCTTTGCAACCAACGGATGATCTTTCCTCCAAGTAGCATGGAAATTATTAATGACAGAATGATCGCTAGTCCGGCTCTGAAAGAGATAAATTGAAATAGGCTGGCAACCGGAGTTTCAAAGTTTCTCTCTAAAAAATCGAACAGGTAATACAGCATTAATTTTCCATGTTATGTTTTCAAGCTTCATCATTCCGATTCAAAAAAAAGGAGCAGTGGGCAGGAGGTTTTAAACAGGGATTCAAATCCTCCCTTCCACTGCGAGCCGTAAAAATGAATCTGAGAATGATCAAGCTCGTTTTGTTATCAATTCAAATTCAACGAAGCCATTAGCTCCGCCTTATCATCAAAAGGGATCTTTTTCCCTTTTATTTCCTGGTATTTTTCGTGACCCTTTCCGGCGACATAAATGATGTCTCCTTCTTTGGCCAACTTACAAGCCATCTTTATGGCTTGAGCCCTGTCTTCAATGACTAAGGCATCTTTGTTTTGTCCGGGCGTTAAACCCTCAAGCATCTCCTCAAGGATTTCACCAGGCTCCTCACTCCTTGGGTTGTCGGATGTTAAGATCAGTTGATCGGAAAGCAACGCGCCGATGCTTGCCATCAGAGGTCGCTTGGTCCTATCTCGATCACCACCACATCCAACAACTGTAATAATTCGGGCTTTGACAGGTCGTGTTTCCTGGAGGGTTTCGAGCGCTTTTTTAAGCGCATCGGGAGTATGAGAATAATCTACAATGGCGGTAAGCTTGCTGTCTCTGGCAAGCACTATGTCAAAACGCCCTTCAGCAGGTCTCAATTTGCTGATGGCGGTAAGTAGTTCTACTTTTTCCACATCTAAAACGGTCCCCACCCCAAAAACAGCCAATAAATTGTAAGCATTGAATTTTCCAATTAAGCGACTGAAAAGTTCATCTTCATTTATTTCGAGGTGGAGACCTGTTAGAGAATTCTCAATAACCTTTGCTTTAAAATCGGTTAGTGTGGATAAAGAGTATTCGAAAACTTCGGCCTTTGTATTTTGAACCATTACCCGACCCCTTTTATCATCGATGTTTACCAATGCAAAAGATCCGGCTGGCAATTGATCAAAAAATTTCTTTTTTGCTGCTATGTAGTTATCAAATGTTTTATGATAGTCCAGGTGATCATGACTCATGTTGGTGAAGACGCCCCCCGCAAAATGTAAAGCATCGACTCTGTGTTGGTCAATCGCATGAGAGCTAACCTCCATAAAACAAAGAGTGCATCCTGCTGAGACCATATTGTCCAATAAAGAATTCAGGGTCACAGCATCAGGTGTTGTATACTCAGCCTGAATTGACTCCTCACCGATCTTATTCTCTACAGTAGATAGGAGACCAACTTTGGTACCCAGAATGGAAAACAATTGATACAAAAGAGTAGCTACCGTGGTCTTTCCATTTGTTCCGGTGACCCCAATCAACTTCAGCTTCTGACTTGGATGGTTAAAAAATGTATCTGCGACAAAAGCTAGTGCCTCTTGTCCGTTTGGAACCTGGATATAGGTTACACTTTCTTTTTTGATCTCGGGAACTTCTTCGCAAACGACAGCGCTGGCTCCCGCCTCAAGTGCCTGGTCAATAAAACGGTGACCATCTGTTTTTAATCCCCGTGTTGCTACAAAAAGACTTCCCTCAGTAACCCGGCGGGAATCAAAATCGATCCGCCGGATTACCTGGGAGACATCACCAACGGTAGATTTCACCCTTAATGGTTTTATCAACTCTGTTAGTGCAATCACGAGTGTGTGTTCATAGTGCGAGGGATACCCCCTCCGTTTTAAAATAGTGTTTCAAGTGTGAGGTCAATGCCTCAGTGTTTCATAGTGCGAGGTCTGTGCCTCAGTGTTTCATAGTGTGAGGATTAATCCTCTATAATTGACAGCAAATGCTGATCAATTCAAATTCAAATACACGGTTTGACCCTTAGCAGCGGTTCCATACCTGATCGATTGCCTGGATACTTTCCCAAGTCCTTCTGTTTTGACTTTGAGTCCGCGCTCCTCTAGCAAATGGAGAGCATCTCGCAATCCCATTCCCCTTACATCCGGCACCAACTCTTCGCTGTATAGTTTAGCGATCATCTGCATAGTATCCCGGTGGGCATCCAAAGAGATCCAATTCTCCTCGGTATCACCATACAGCTTCCAATCCCAAAGAGCTCCTAATTCCTCAAAGTCTGTTCTGGCTCCGATCTGTCTTTTTGGGCTCTTCTTTGCCTTTAGGCTTACATTAATCGGTCTGTGCAATTCCATCTCCGCTTCAAAAATCTCCTCGACGATCTTTTTGAAAATTGGTCCTGCAACCTGGGATCCGTAGAATCCATTTTTCTTGGGATTTTCAACCATAACCACTACCGAATACTTTGGTGCTTCGGATGGAAAAAATCCGCAAAAGGAAGCTCTGTACTGAATGCCCTTTTTCTTTCTTTCAAAACCATAATTAGTTTGGGCTGTTCCGGTTTTTCCACTGAAGCTTACCTTAGAAGATCTCAACCTTGAAGCAGTTCCATCTTCAACAACTCCTCTCAATAAATCCTGAGCGAGCTGAATTGTGTAGGGAGAAGCCATCCTTTGTTTAATCACCTTTGGTGGAAATACTTCAAGAGGTTCTCCATAAGCTTCAATGGAAGTCACCAGTTGTGGTTTCATCAGTTTTCCATTATTCGCAACTCCGTTGTAAAAGGTCAACAATTGCAAAGGAGTAATAGTACTCTCATAACCAATCGAAATCCAGGGGAGTGAGATTCCCGACCAATCGTCCTTCTCACTAAAGGCTTCCTTCAGATAAGGCTGTGCCTCTCCTTCAATGGAAATCCCAGTTTTCTGACCAAGGCCTAAATCTCTTAATCCCTGGATAAAGAGTTTGGCCTTGGTTCCGCGTCCGTAATGGTTTGTGATCAGTTTTGCTATCCCCACATTGGAGGAAAGTTCAAAAGCCCTTCGAATTGTAGTAGTATCAGTTTTGCGGCATGTGAGAGTCGCATCGACCAGTTCTTTATTGTAAAAAGTTTTTCTACCGCGTTCAATGTCTATCAAGTCATCCAGAGTGATCAATCGATCCTCAAGCAGACACATGATTGAAGCTAGTTTGAAGGTAGAACCTGGTTCAACTGCGGTACCTACAGCGTAGTTGTAGGATTCCCAATACCCATTTTCCGTGGACTTTATATTTGCAATTGCCTTTACAGCACCGGTGGCCACTTCCATGACTATAGCGGTGCCGAAATCAGCTTCATGATGTTTAATTCCGTTTATCAATGCTGTCTCAGTTATGTCCTGAATATTTACATTGATCGTAGTACGGATATCATTTCCGGTGATTGGTTCAATTTCTGCCCGGTTACTTAAAGGGATATAAGCTTGACCCGCCCTTTTCACTAATCGCTTTCCTTCCTTTCCGGATAAAACGTCATCGTAATAACCTTCCAGGCCTACAGGTTGGGCATTTTCCCTTACATAACCAATTGTTCTATTCGCCAGAATCCCGTGGGGTCTTCTTCTTTTGCTTTTTCGCTCCACTATCAACCCACCTTTGTATTTACCTTTTCGAAAGAGTGGAAAAGATGAGACCTTTCTCATTTCCTGGTGAGATAGTCCTCTGGCGATTGATAAATAGTGGTGGCCCTCTTGTCTTGCCTTCAAAAGCTTTAGCTTGATCTGATCAGGACTGTTGGCATATTTCTCATGCCAGGCCAGGTTTAATGCGAGCGAATCGAGATTGTCAAAGAAATCCTTTTCGGACATTCCTGACGAATTTGGGTCAAATCGTATGTCAAAGAGCGGAAGCGCTGATGCCAGCAAAGAGCCATTATCAGCTAATATGTTTCCCCGTTCAGCTTGAATGGGTACATGTTTCAAATAGAGGCTGTCGCCTTTTGCCTTCCAGCGGTCTCCTTCGACCACATTGATCCAGGCTGCTTTACTAAATATGGCCAGGGATACCAGACCAACAAAAGCAAATATTATGTAGACACGACCAAGGACTTCATTTCGAACATTCATGTCAACCTTGGCTATTTATTAGCTACAACTATCTTTTTTACTGGGTGCTTGGGAACATCGAGGTAATGTATACCTGCGGTCTTTACAATTTCCGATCGTTGCGTTTGCTGCATATAGTCGGAATGCAGAGACAAATATTCCCACCTCAATGACTTAACCTCTTTTTGAGAATCCTGAATCAATCGAATTTTCTTTTCTGCGGAGTGAGAGTTGGCGATATAAAACACCAACATCAGGGTAATGAACAAGATGAAGGGAAGATTCTTTAAAAAGAAAGAACCATCGGAACTGTCCGGAGTTCCATTTTTGCCAAAGGCTTTTAGGTTAATGTTCATCAGATCCACTTGTTTAAAATCAGTATTTCATAGCCACTCTCATACGGGCTGATCGGGCTCTTGGGTTTTGTTTAATTTCTTCCTCGGAAGGAAGAAGGGTTTTCTTGGTCAACATTTTAAGGGGGCGGAAAATCTTTCCATAAAAATCGCTTTCGTGCTTTCCAGAGGCATTGCCCGTTCTCATGAAATTTTTCACGATCCGGTCTTCCAAAGAATGGTAGGAGATCACCACTAGCTTACCGCCAGGCTTCAAAACATCAATGGCCTGACTAAGCATTTGCTCCAATGCCGAAATTTCCTGGTTAACTTCAATTCGGAGGGCTTGAAAAACCTGTGCGAGGTACTTGTGTTTGTTCCCGCGAACCATAGGTTCCAAAACTTCCAGAAACTCTCCAATTGTTTTAATAGATCTGACTTTTCTCTGGTCTACGATGTGCCTGGCCAAAGTTTTTGCATTTCTGATCTCGCCGTACTTACTAAACATGTCCTGCAGTTCGTCTGCAATGAAAGTGTTCAGAATCTGGGCAGCATTTGTTTTAGCATACTGATCCATTCGCATGTCAAGTGGAGCATCAAAGCGATAAGAAAAACCGCGTGAAGCTTCATCGAACTGGTGCGAGGATACGCCGAGGTCTGCAAGAATTCCATCAACTTGAAGAAAACCCTGTAATTTCAAATAGCGCTTTAGAAAGCGAAAATTTTGATGGACGAAGGTGAAGTGCTCATTCTCAGAAATCAATTCCGGCAAAACATCCTGGTCCTGATCAAAGGATACCAGATGCCCTTTGGCATCCAGTCTTTTTAATATTTCTCGAGAGTGCCCTCCCCCACCATAAGTCACATCGACATAAATTCCCTGTGGATCATGAACCAGTGCATCAACACTCTCTTTGAGTAATACTGGCAAATGATACTCCACTTGTCTCGTGTTTAACGGGGGCCCTGTGGGCTATCCGTATTCGGCATACCTCTCCTAAGCCTGTCGCCCATGACTTCCTCCGCAAGCTTCGTGTAAGCATCCGGATCGATCGGCAGATCGGCGTCATAGACTTCTTTGGCCCATATTTCAATTTTGTTTTTCATGGCAATCAGAATCACATCCTTTTTTAATAGTCCGTAATCCTGTAGGCGAAGCGGGATTAAGATCCTGTCATTTCCATCAAGTACCATTTTGGAAGCACCCCGGTAAAACCATCGTTTATAATCACGGTGCTTCTTCACATAATCACTTAATGAATCCACTTCTTCGGAGATATTGTCCCATTCCTCTTGTGGATAAAAATCGAGGCAAGATTCAAGGCCGCGATTCAGAACAAACTCCTTATAGCCAAACATTTCAAATTGCCTTACCAGCTGCGAGGGGACACGCAGTCTTCCCTTTGCATCGAGCTTACACTCAAATTCCCCGAGCAGTTTCGGCATTTTTCAGTATTTTTCAGTCAAATACAGTCTAAATGTAACACAATCTTCCACTTCTTCCCACTTTTTTACCCTTTTTGATATGGAAATATTGAAATATGTGTTTTTTCCTAATAAGTAGAATCAAATAGTAGAAAAGCTGTAATCAGAAAGGTTACAGCAGCTGAAGAAAACAGAAATAGACAATTAAAGTATGGCCGCCTGCAGATTATACTTGCGGAAGAAGCTGAGCCACTTCATCTTAATCACACCAAAGATCGCCTCAGAAATAATGCTGGAATTCATTTTGGACTCGCCAAATTGGCGGTCAATGAATATGATCGGAACTTCCTGGATCTTGAATCCCAGGGTCCAGGATGCAAATTTCATTTCAATTTGAAATGCGTACCCTACAAACCGGATCTTGTCCAGGTCCAAAGTAGAAAGCACTCTGGAATTATAACAAACAAAGCCAGCGGTCGGGTCTTTGACATTCATCCAGGTAATCAAGCGTACATAAAGAGAAGCTCCATAAGACAAGAGGATCCGGTCCCAAGGCCAGTTTTTAACTCCTCCCCCTTTTACATATCTGGAACCAACTGAAATGTCCGCTCCGGATTCGCAAGCTTCCACTAACCGGACCAGGTCTTTTGGGTTGTGGGAAAAATCTGCATCCATTTCGCAGATATAGTTGTACCCTCTTTCCAGGGCCCATCTAAATCCGGCGATGTATGCAGTTCCCAAACCTTGCTTTCCTGATCTTTCCAGCAGATGCAATTTACCCTCAGATGTTTCTTGTATTTCTTTCACTACCTGTGCCGTCCCGTCCGGGCTACCATCATCCACGATTAGGATATGGAAATCCTTAGGCAAGGCAAACACCGCGGCAATGATCTGCCGGATATTTTCCAGTTCGTTATAGGTGGGGATGATTACAAGGTTACTCACGAGATGGTCTTAGTCGCAAGAAAATTAAACGATAATTTTAGAATTTGGGTACAAGATTCCAAAATTACTTAATACTTAGGAAATGATGAGGGATCATACTCATGCATCATATTCAGAATCGCCAGAGCGATGTCCTCGGCATTTGGTTTTGAATAGTAATCTCCATCAGAGCCATAAGCAGGTCTATGTGCCTTTCCCGTAAGGGTGACTGGTGGCAGATCCAGGTGATCAAACCCACCTTGCACCTCAAGTACTTGCTGCATAATAAATGCGGAGGCACCTCCAGGAACATCTTCGTCAAGCACGATCAGCTTATTAGTCTTTTTAAGACTTTGCAGAATCCGAGCCTCCAGGTCAAAAGGAAGCAGGGTTTGAACATCAATTAGCTCAACTTCCAAATTTTGGTGCTTCAAAAATTCGAGGGCACTCTGCGCAATTCGCACACAGGATCCATAGGTTACTAAGGTGATATCCTTTCCTTCTTTCAGGATTTCCGGAACACCGAAAGGTACTCGTATCTCTTCCAGGTTTTCCGGAAGTCTTTCCTTCAGCCTGTATCCATTCAGGCATTCAACGATCAATACAGGATCCTGAGCTGCCAATGCCGTATTATACATGCCTGCTGCCTGGGTCATATTCCTGGGCACGCCAATGTACATTCCTCTAAGTGTGCTAAGCAGCATTCCCATTGGAGACCCGGCATGCCAGATCCCTTCCAGGCGATGACCACGGGTACGAATAATTGCTGGAGCGCATTGCAGGCCAGCTGAGCGGTAGCGAAGCGTAGCAAGGTCATCCGACAAGGGTTCTAATCCATAGATTAAATAATCTAAATACTGAATTTCAGCAATGGGCCTAAATCCTCTCATGGAAAGGCCGATAGCCTGGCCCATGATAGTCCACTCACGGATTCCTGTGTCAAATACCCGTTCGATCCCATACTTATTTTGCAGTCCAGCAAAACCTTGATTTACATCTCCGATCTGACCGACATCTTCACCAAAAGCTACAACATTCGGTTGCGATGCAAGAACCGAATCAAAGTACTTGTTCAGGATCTGATACCCATTGACCATTGGACTATGATCAAGATACACCGGTGGTACCGGAGCTACCTGAATAGCAGAAGTATGATCTTCGGCGTATAAGCCAGTATTAATTGCGGCATATCCGAAGCCTTTTATATCCGAGTTTAATTGGATCAGATCTGCGGGAGCATCGGGGCCCAGCAAATAATGAAGTCTCCTTACGGAAGAATGAACCTCGCTGACTGTAGGGTTAAGAAGCTTTTTATAATCTTCAGCCCATTCAATAAAAGAAGGATTTGTTTTTTGTTCTGCTTGAAGACTCTGAACAATACCCTCCAGTCTCTGTCGATATTCTTTTGGTCTGGCGGTGTTGGCTGCCCAAGCTTTTTGTTTTTGTTCCTTTACAAAAGCCTTTGCTTTCGCTCCGATGGCTTCTAAATCTGCCTTGGTGGTAAATCCTTTTTGGACCATCCACTCCCCCATCTTAAGGATGCAATCATGCGCTGCTTCCCAGGCTAATCTCTCCTTTGATTTATATCTCTCATGTGACCCGGAAGTGGAGTGTCCCTGAGGTTGAGTAAGGTCTTCCACATGGACCAATACAGGAATGTGTTTCTTTCGAGCCAACTCACTGGCCTCCTCATATGCCTTGCAAAGTGCCGGGTAGTTGTGTCCCTTGACCCGAATTATCTCCCAGCCCGGGTGCTCGGTGTCCATTTTAAAACCCTGGATTGCCTCAGAGATGCTTCCCTTAATAGTTTGAAATTTTTTGGGAACTGAAATTCCATATCCGTCATCCCAAACAGAAAGTACCATGGGTATTTGAAGCACACCGGCTGCGTTAAGTGTTTCCCAAAAAATTCCTTCAGAAGTACTAGCATCTCCAATGGTCATAAAGACCACTTCATTCCCATTGTTTGAGAAATTAGTTGCTGTAGCCAAGTCGGAATTTTGGCGATACATTTTGGAGGCAAATGCCAAACCCAACCCTCTTGCCATCTGCCCACCTGTGGAAGAGATATCTGAAGAGGTATTAAACTGCTGTAAGTGGTTCAGCCAATTCCCCTCGGAATCAATAGTTGCAGTAGCGAAATGAGCATTCATTTGTCGCCCACCACTAAAGGGATCATTATCCGCATCAGCATATAGCTGAGAAAAGAACTGCTGTACATCGGAAATACCAAGTGCAAACATCAGGGTTTGATCCCGATAATATCCTGAACGCCAATCTCCCTTTTTGAAAACTTTTGCAAGAGCTAGCTGAGGCACTTCTTTGCCATCCCCCAAAATGCCAAACTTGGCTTTTCCTGTGAGTACCTCCCTCCTTCCTAATAGACTGGTTTCCCTGCTGACACATGCAATCCAATAGTCCTGTATAACTTCCTTGGCAAATTCGGAATCAACTTTAAAGTCTTGGATCGAAAGTTCACCGAGGTCAGGACTGTGCAGCATAGATTGGAGTTTAGGGTTAGTATTAGTTAGAAATGATACCGCAAAGGTAGCGTAAAACCAGGCCATTTCCAAATCAAAAAATATCACAACTGACTCATTATCAATGAGTCAAGAAGGTTTATGGGATATTATTCTGAACAATTGGGCAATAGTAAAAGTTTAATCAAGTCAGCCCTTGAGGACCAGATAGAATATTTTTTATGTGTTCTGTTTTCAAAGAAAATAGCCCGCCTGATTAACGTATTATTAACGGCTGGCCTCTATTGCAAACTTTCATATTGGTACGATAAGTGTTACTTTTGCTATGTACAACAAGAAAATCTTTACAATGAATAAATTACTTTCTGCTTTTGCCTTTGCAATTCTCTTTTCTTTGGGAGCTTCTGCCCAAACTCCAGCTGCTGAAGAAGCTGCGCAGGGTGGTCCTGAAATGAAGTTTGAGACCCTTGAGGTCGATTATGGAACGATTCAGCAAAATTCTGAACCATATCGTGTTTTTAAGTTTACCAATACGGGTGATGAACCACTACAAATTACTAACGCTAAAGGTAGTTGTGGATGTACTGTTCCTGAATGGCCAAAAGAGCCAGTTTTTCCAGGAGAAGATGCAGAGATCCGAGTTAGATATGACACTAAGCGAATCGGAAAGTTTGTAAAAAGAGTAACGCTTACAGCCAATACAGCTGCAGAAACCTACCGATTAACCATTAAGGGAGAGGTACTTGCGCCAAAGGCAGAGCCAGACGGAGTTCCTGCGGCAACTCCATCTATCTTAAACGGAAAAAGCTAGTTCTTTAGATAGACAGATTAAAAAAGCCCCGCTGGATTTGATCCGGCGGGGCTTTTTTCATTGAGGCAAAAAAGAAAACCCTTGCCAAAAGCAAGGGTCTCTAACCCAAACAAATAAACACAAAAACTACTTTTACAAATTTCTTTGTGATCCAAAGGTAATTTCAATTCCAGCTAAGGCCAATAGTCAGTCTAAAAAATTGTGACACTGATTAGGGCGATAATCTTTATTGGTACTTTATAATTATTAGACTATTGTTTTATTTTTTGTGACGTTGGTTTTTTAATCTTGGTCAAATCAATCAGTAAAAAATAGTAGCATTGGTTTTGACTCTGGGTTTCTTTGTGGGGCTTCGGCGCAATAGTTTAGGCTAGCCTAGGTATTTATTAGCTAACTGATATTTTGCAGGTATGAGGATATTCAAATTCCTGATCGCAGCTCTGATCTTGGGGCTCTGGATCTGGGCCCTTCAATATAGCTTTCCCGGCAAAAAGGGAAATCTTCCCCCAATAGGGTCCTTTCTTTCTCCAGGAGAAGGGTTTTTGGGGTCTGCAGAGCCAATGAATGAAGTTTTTTCTGACCTGGTTGATCATATTCCACTTGATTCAGAAGTCCAGGTTCAGTTCGACAAGCGTTTAGTGCCACACATTTTTGCTAATAATGACCAGGATGCCTTTCGTGTTCTTGGATTTCTGCATGCCAAATACCGATTGTTTCAGATGGACTTGATCGTTAGAAGTGCTTCTGGCCGATTGTCTGAGATCATGGGCCCAAGACTTCTTGAACGGGATAAGCTTCAAAGAAGAAAAGGGATGCCCTGGGCTGCTGAAATCGCTCATGAAAGTTGGAAAAATTCAGAAGGATATGGAGACCTCCTCGCCTACGCGGAAGGTCATAATGCTTATTTAGCCGAATTAAAAGACAAGGACCTCCCAATTGAGTTCAAGCTCTTAAATTATAAACCTGAAAGCTGGAACCCATATAAAACTGCCTTGCTGTTGAAAAGTATGGCACAAACTCTTTGTGCCCGGAATCATGATATTTCCGCTACGAATACACAACTGGCTATTGGGGAGCAATTGTTTAAGGAGCTTTATCCGGACCAAATGAGCAAGATGAGTCCCATAATTCCAAAGACGGTGGAATATCCTTTTGTTCCAGTTGACCCAAAAGGTCGCAAAGGAAGTTCGGTAATTGATGATTTTATAAGTCATAAACCCCTACCCAATCCGCCCTCCAATATTGGCAGCAACAATTGGGCGGTTGGCGGCGCAAAAACGAAATCCGGGTATCCAATATTAGCAAATGACCCGCACCTTTCACTTACTCTTCCATCGATCTGGTATGAGGCGCATATCGTTACACCAGAGACGCGTGTTTATGGGGTGACCCTGACAGGATATCCTGGGGTCATTATTGGGTTCAATGAAAACATTGCTTGGGGAATGACCAATGTCGGGCATGATGTAACGGATTGGTATGACATCCAATGGACGAATGATTCGAAAGAGGAATACTTCCTTGATGGACAACAAGTAAAAATAGACCAGAGAATTGAAGAGATCGGAGTACGTGGTCATGAGTCCATACTTGACACAGTTAAATACACCCATTGGGGTCCCATTGTTTTTGAGTCAACTGAGGGGAATGGTCAGGATCTTGCCATGCGTTGGATTGCTCATGATCCTCCTGACCCGATGGAAGTACTAACTTTTCTCCGAGTAAATCAGGCTGAGGATTTTGATGATTTCAGCAAGGCCGTACAAACCCACAGTAGCCCGGCTCAGAATATGGTTTTTGCGAGCAAGGAAGGAAATATAGCTATGAGAGTCCAGGGCAAATTTCCACTTAAGCAAAAGGACCAGGGAAAATTTGTTTCCAATGGTAATAATTCTGAAAACGGTTGGTCGGGTTTTATCCCAACCGGACATACACCCGCCATGCTAAACCCCGAACGAGGTTATGTGTCATCGGCTAATCAGAAATCCACTGATTCGAATTACCCCTATTATTATAATGCGCGTTTCGAGCAATTCAGAGGGCGACACCTTAATTCGCGTTTAGATGAAATGAATGAAATTGATACGGATGATATTCGCTTGCTGCAATACGATAACTATAATCTTGAAGCATCAGAATTCATCCCTGTTATTTTGGACCTTCTCAATCGCGAGAATCTTTCCGGCGAAGCTTTAGAATGGATTAAAAAGTTGGAGAACTGGAATTATCATTATGAAGCGGAGTCTGCTGAGCCAACGATCTTTGAAATTTGGTTAAAGCATTTAAAGAAATTAACCTGGGATGAAATGGAGGGAGTATCAATGATCTCTCCACAAAACTGGAAACTTAGAGACCTTTTGGCGGATGAGCCCGCTCATGAAATTTTTGATAATCAAAAAACTCCGGAGATCGAAGTTGCCGCTAATATCGTCCGGGAGGCCTGGGACAAAACTCTTTCACAAGTCTCTGAAATGAGTAGTGCTGACCTCCATTGGAGAACTTATAACAAATTGGTCATCCCGCACCTTTCCAGGATTCCTTCCTTCGGAAATTACACAACCCGGATGGGGGGATCATCTTCCAGCTTGAATGCTATGCGAGGTGGCTTTGGTCCCAGCTGGAGAATGGTCGTTGAAATGGGCCCGGAACCCGCAGGGTTTGGAGTGATACCCGGAGGGCAATCAGGAAATCCCGGAAGCCCATTTTTCGAAACCGGAATTGAAAAATGGAGTCAGGGAAAGCTTTTCAAGCTTAACTTCCCTCGCAACCCTCAGGAGCTCGAATCAACCCTTTTTGTTCACAACTTCAAACCTGGGAAATCATGAAAGGTTGGCTATTAGCAATTGTCTACATCGTTCTTATTGTGGCTCTTTCGAAAATCATACCCTGGTGGTCGGTGGCAGTAATAGGAGTAATCCTTGGGGTCCTATTCAAGGGTTCCGGATGGCAAGCATTGTTTTGGGGTTTCGTAGCAGGTTCCCTCAGCTGGTTGGGACAAAGTTTTTACTTATCAAATTTGAATGAGCATCTGTTGCTTGGTAAAGTGGCAGGGATTTTCGGAGATATGAATCCGTTTATTCTATTGGTTCTTGTTGGAGTTATTGGTGGGATTACAGCCGGTTTAAGTTTTCTCACTGGCAACCAGGCAAGAAAAATTGTGGATCAAGGCAAGCCCTAAGGGCAGCTAAAAAATATTTTACCTTTACCCCGTATCATGACTACAGGAAATAATCATGCAATTATTGAGGAGGGGATCCGATTTTTGATCAGTGATCACGGTAAAGTTGATATCCCTGGGATCGGAACTTTTAAAGGAAGTTACAAGTCTGCTCATTTTGATCCTGTAGAAGGTACTATAAGTCCCCCTACGCTTTTTGTAGAGTTATTTGGAAACGAAGAAGGCACCAATGTCATGCTGGCTGATTTCCTGGTAAAAAACGGACAATGTAGTTTTCAGGAAGCAAATCAGGCCATCCAGGATTTCTCAAAGGTTTTGCTCCAGCAACTCGAAAAAAAAGAGATCATCTCTCTCCCTGGAATGGGTAGGTTATTCTTTGATTTTCAAAATGATTTGAAGTTTGTTCAGGATGGAGGCAATCAATTATTCCATTCATTTGGACTTCCGGTTTTAGAATTTAAACCAATCAACAGAAAAGGAACTTTTGTGGCCAGTACTTCTTCGCAAAAAAAGATTGAGAAGAAAAGGGGAAATTCTGTTTCAAGAATTCAGGAAAAAATATTGTCTGCTGATTTTGTTCCCATAACTGCAGGTTTGGCAATGTTCATTCTCTTTCTGGGATTGTTTTATATAACTCCACAAAAGCAAGTGAGTTTTGCTGATCAAATGATTGATAAAAGAGCTAGGCCAGAACGAGTAAATGTCAAGCCCGGAACTTCTCTTACTTCAGACGATACAAAAGCCCAAGCCCTATCTCCTGTAACCATGGAAAATGAGGAGGCAATAAAAAGAGAGATCGAGGAAGCATTTGAAGAACCCGGGAAAACAAACATCCAAGAAGCTGAAGAAATTTCGCTCACAAAAGAATCTACAGTAGTGATCGTTGGGGCTTACAAATATGTAAATGGAATTCGTTTAAGAAAGGAGCAAATAGAAAAGCTCGGATTTGAATTTTATTCAGATCGGAGAAATTCTTTGACGAGGGTTGGGGCTACCATTATCCATACTACTCCCGAAGAACTTGAAACAGCAATTGGCCTTCTTAAAACAGATGTAAATCCAAGAGCCTGGGTTTTACGTTCACAATAGTACCATGCTAAAAAACATCCCTCAGATAAAACATGTTGAGTCCGGCCAATTCTTTCTTTTGGCAGGTCCTTGTGCTGTGGAGGGTCGTGAAATGGCATTTGAAATTGCAGAGCAGCTTATTCG
>JABDJM010000211.1 GCA_013002475.1 Saprospiraceae bacterium
GACAAGGGCTGACCTTGTGGAGTCCTTCAATGAAAAATACGGGACCAGTTTCAATGGAATGGCAGAGTTTACCCTGTACGATAAGAATTCACACGAAAGGATTATTGCTGCCCTGCGGCAAAAACCCTGGAATAGATTTGTAAAGAAGATCGGAAATAATCTCCGGCCTTTATACTTCAGGCTTGCCCGTCAGGCTGGGATTTTCTAATCTATTTATGCATAAAAAAAAGCCCCTTCGGATTCCGAAGGGGCTTTTTTGTTTTGAGTGATTGTCATCTATTCCTCTTCCTGAGCTTTCGCTTTTGGAGGAGTTGAGGCAACTACTGTGCTTCCATTAGGTTGAATATTGACAAAGGTTCTGTCCAATCTTCTTTTTTGGTAAACTACAGTACCATCTACCAATGCAAAAAGAGTGTGATCTTTTCCCATCCCTACATTTTTCCCAGGATGGAATCTGGTTCCTCTTTGACGGATAATGATATTTCCTGCTTTGGCAGCCTGACCACCAAAAAGTTTTACACCTAGCCGTTTACTAATGCTATCCCGGCCATTATCGGTACTACCTACTCCTTTCTTATGTGCCATGATTAATTTCTTTTGAGTTGATCAATACTTATGCCTTGATGGCATCGATTTTCAGTTTGGTGAAATGTTGGCGGTGGCCATTCTTTACCCGATATCCTTTTCTTCTTTTCTTCTTGAAAACGATCACCTTGTCACCTTTAAGATGGTCAACCACGGTGGCTTTCACAGAAGCAGATTTTACGGTCGGCTTGCCAATTTTGGTGTCAGTATCTCCTCCTACCAAATGAACTTGGTCAAAAGAAACACTTTCTCCAGGCTTGGCTTCTAGCTGGTGGACGAAGACCTCTTGGCCCTCCTCAACTTTGAATTGCTGACCAGCTATTGTTACGATTGCAAACATGCTAGAAAGTTTAATTTAAAATGGAGTGCAAAGGTACCCCTATTTTGATAAAAAACCAATAGGAAAAGGGGAGGGCAGAATTGTTTGAAATGTTTAAGGAAAACATTACAGGGTATACCTAACTACCTCAAAATCAATACAAACAACACTTAGAAAGCTTAAGGAAAACACACCTAGATCAACTCCTCAAGCCGAAACCGCTTTTTAATAACAGATCCGTTCCGATTGATTTTCAAAGTGACCTTCTTTCCCACTTTACCCTGTAACCGGCTGGTTATTCCTTCCAGAGTCAAAAATTTCGAACCTACTCCATTAATAGAGAGGACCTCGTCTCCCTGTTTGAACCCTGCCCGGGCGGCAGGAGAGTTGGGTAATATGTTATAAATAGTAAAGGCAGATAGTTGCTGGCCACCAGCGATCAATTGTAGGCCGGAACGGTCATATTTGAATTTATTCCGGTAGCTTTTATTTGGCCTCAAGTACAATTTCCCGGAAACATAGTCCAGGATCAGGTCAAACCGACTGAGGATCGGATTCCCAATTATTCCGTTTCGACTAGTCAGGAAATCCGGATAATCATCCTTTATGGTTACTTGCTGATAGTTGGTGACCACTCCCGAAAATTCAAAATCCTCAAATTCAAGGGAATGAGACCGTCCTACATAACCAATTAGATCCCCTCCAATTCCTGATGCAATATTGCCTGGTAGCAAATCCACCATTTGACTGGCAAGCTCAGTACTGTCTTTCCTGAGAAGGAAGGGGACATTAGCGCCAGTGTCAAGAAGAAGTTTTACGTTTTCATCTCCTCCAATGCCCATGTTTGCTGAAAAATTGGCAGTAAGAATGGGTTTATTTCGCTCCATTGATATCGGGACAGAGGTATAGGACTTCTTTATCCCAGGGAAGGAGGATTTTTTGTGAAACACAATCTTCTCCTCCTGGTAATCAATTTCTACGATCATATGTCGAAAGGAAGAAGCTCCCAGAATTCCGTGAACCTCAATGCCGGCAAAGGTTTTAAACTCAAAGATGTTTTCTGCAAGGACTAATATGTCTTCATTTCGGGCGGTCATCCTGCCCATAGACATTTTTACATTTCTCGTAAGAAAAGCAAGAAGTTCCTTATTAAGATCAGACCCGAGAATCTTAAATGTCCTTTCATATTTCAGTCTTAACAGGTCTGAAATAGATTTCTCAGCCAATATGGTATACTCAGCTCCGGTGTCGAAAAGAAATTTTAAGGGAAAGGCATCCTGAAGGATCACCTCAACCAGGATGAAGCCATTTTGGTAGGTAAACGGAACTTCAATGGAGTTTTTTTTATTGGGTATAGAAAACCCTTTCAAGTGGTATTGAGCATCAAGGGATTGTGCGAAAAAGACAACTATTAGTATCCAAATCGAACTGATCGTCCAAACTTTTGTTTTCCTGACCATTGAATAGGCTTAGGTATTAAAAATACACTGATTTAATTACATGTGCCTGCATTTAAGTTGTTGGTTTTCAAGGTTTAGAAAAATGACTTAATAAATTTAGATGTGTTATTTAATATTATTTACCTTGGATAAGTGTTTCAAAAAAGAGACCTTAGCGCGATAGTGTATCGCTAACACGATATACAAAAAAACCAGAATCCTCAATATTTGGTCATTCAGATAATTGAGGAGAGGTAAAGGGAAAATTCATACGTTTCTACCGGAGTTTAAAACATGCCCACACCAAAGATCTTTTTGGTGCAGATCAATAGTCTGTGCCTTTAGTGAATGAAGCAAAATTTAGTAAACCAAATTATTAGTGTATGAAACTTAAGCTAGACACTTTTTTAAGAAGTGTTGTGCTGCTGCTATTCATGGGATTGCTCAGCACGTCTGTTTCTGCTCAACGAACCGTTTCAGGTACGGTGACAGATTCAGAAAACGGTGAACCACTGATTGGTGCGACAATTATTATTGTCGGGACTGGTCAGGGTACGATTACAGATTTTGATGGAAACTACTCCCTCAGTGCCAGCGAAGGCGCACAGTTGGAAATTTCTTATGCTGGTTATACTGCACAGGAAGTTACAGTAGGAGCATCAGGTAATTTAGACGTTGCCTTACTCGCTGGAACTGTCCTTGATGAGGTAGTTGTTGTTGGGTATGGATCTCAACGAGAAAAAGAAGTTACTTCGGCAGTGGTCAGCGTAGGTTCCGAAGACTTTAACCAGGGCCCTATCACGGATCCTGCTCAGCTGCTACAAGGTAAAGTTGCAGGATTGCAGGTTTACAATCGAAATGGTGACCCGAATGGTAATGCGTCTATACGTTTGAGGGGTCTTTCTACCGTTGGAGCCAACGTAGAGCCTTTGATCGTTGTAGATGGAATTATTGGGGCCTCCCTTAATAATGTTGACCCTGCGGATATCGAGTCTATCGATGTTCTTAAGGATGGATCTGCCGCCGCCATATATGGTAGCCGGGGTTCTTCTGGGGTGATCATCGTTACGACGAAAAAAGGATCAGCTGCAGGAGGAATCAATCTGAGCTACAGTGGACAGGTTGGAGCATCCAATCCTGTTAATGGAATTAGTGTAATGAACGCTCAGGAGTTTGTTGCTGCCGGTGGAACCAATCTAGGTAGTGATGTAGACTGGCTGGATGAAGTTACAAGAACAGGGATCACGCATGTTCACAACGTTTCTGCCTCAGGTGGTAATGGAGTAACGAATTACCGGATCTCTGGAAACTTCAGAGGAGTGGATGGTATCCTGGACAATAGTGGTTTCGACCAGTTCAACACCAGGGTAAACATCTCTACTCGAGCTTTCCAGGACAAGTTGAAAGTTGGGTTCAATACTTCTTTCACCAACAGGGAGTCTGATTTTGGATTTTATGAATCTCTAAGGTATGCGGTTACTTATAACCCTACCGCACCGATTAATGGAGCAGATTCTCCGTTCCCTTTCAATAGTGATCAGTTTGGAGGATTTTTCGAGGCATTAGGTCTCTTTGATTCTTTTAATCCTAAGTCCATTATTGAACAAAACACGAATACTGGAACCAAGAGAGAGTTTAATTATGGACTAAATCTTGGCTATAGCATTCTTGATAATTTGACTTTGAATGTTAGAGTTGCGCAGCAGAATGCTAGTAATGCTAACAGGACTTATTATCCAACAACTTCACTTTTCAGAGGAAATGCTACAAGCCCGACCAGAAAAGGAAGAGCTGATATTTATAATGACAATGCCAGCTTTGATCTTTATGAGGCTTATGCAACTCACATTAGTGATTTTGGGAAAACAGCTTTAACGCTTACTGCTGGATATTCTTATCAGCAGAACAATTTTGAGAGTACCTACATGAGTCTTGGTGATTTCCCAAATAATGATATTGACTTCATTGACGCATTGGAAACTTCCCAGGATCTTAACAATGCAGGTTTTATCAATATTAATTCTGATACTTCTCCAGACGAAAAGATCATCGCTTTCTTTGGTAGAGCTAACGTTACTTTTGATGATGCGATCTTTTTGAATGCATCTGTTAGGAGAGAAGGTTCTACAAAACTTGGGGAAGACAACCAGTGGGGTATTTTTCCAGCCTTTGGTGTCGGGGTTGACCTTAACAATTACCTGAACATTGAAGCTTTTGATCTTTTGAAGCTACGTGTTGGATATGGTGTGACAGGAGCCCTTCCACAGGCTAACGGTCTTTCCAGAGCCATCAGAAATGTTGTGAATGGATCAGATGGTTCTGTTTCTACAGAGCTTGTACGGGCTGCTAATCCTGACCTGAAATGGGAGGAGAAAGCTGAAACCAATATCGGAATCGAATTTGAGGCCGGTAAGTTAGGAGGTACCATTGATCTTTATAACAGAGACATCTCTGATTTCATTCTTGAAAGGAATGTAGATGTTGCTGTATATGGTGTAGAAAGAAGGGTTGAAAATGCTGGTAAATTGAATACTCAAGGACTCGAGGTAGCTCTTAATTATGATGTTGTTGACAACGGAAACTTTGCCTACAACACGGGAGTTGTTTTCTCTACCTATACTACTGAACTTGAAGAATTCGTATTGGATGCTGAAATGAGAGGTAACTTAGGTTCTCCTGGTCAGAATGAAACTGAAATGGTTCGGGTAAAAGTTGGAAACGAGATCGGAGAGATCTGGGGACCTGTACACCTTGGAGTAAACGATGATGGAACTAACATCTTCGATGATATCAACGGTGACGGGAACTTGTTGACCGATCAGGCAAGTGCACTTGACCCGGATGCGGATTATGCTGTTCTTGGAAATGGAATTCCTGATTTCGAGATTGGTTGGACAAACCAGCTAAGTGTCGGAGGATGGAATATCAACGCCTTTTTCCGCGGAGCGTTTGGGCATAGCCTTGTAAATACATTCAGAGCTTTCTATGAGCCAGTTGTATCAACGCAGTCTTCTTATAACTTCATGAACACTGAACTAAAAGTGGATGGACTTACAGAAGCTCGATTCAGCTCACTTTATGTGGAGAAGGCAGATTTCTTCCGTCTGGATAACCTTACTATTTCCAGATCAGTTCCTCTTGGAGATGTTACTGCAATTAGCAACCTAAACGTTTCCTTGACAGGTCAGAACTTATTTACTATAACCAATTATACAGGAACGGATCCTGACCCTGCTTTAGGTGACTTTGGGGCTGCCTCTAATGGTGACTCTGTCAATTTCGCAAGTCAAGACCCTCTTGTGCCAGGTATCGACAGAAGAAATAACTATTTCTCTGCCCGTACTTTGACTTTTGGTTTGAACTTCAACTTTTAATTCTAGAAATTAATTAGAATGAGAAATTTTAAAATATTTTTAATCCTTCCCACCATGCTGCTGTTTTTCGCAGCTTGTACAGATCTCGAAGAGAATCTGGTGGGTGATATCACTGAAGATATCAACATAGAAGGGATTTCCACCGGGGATGATCAAGGAGGATCTGATATCCTAGGTGGCGCCTTTGCTGAGTTGAGAAATTCAGGTACTGCATTCCACAGCTCTTATTATTCAGTGAACGAGATCGTTTCCGACGAAATGGTTATCGCTGCAAAGGGTGGTGACTGGTTTGATGGAGGTATTTTGGTACAGCTTCATCAACATACTTATACTCCCGTTCATAGTTTTATTACTAATGCTTGGAACGGAAGCTACAATGCCATTAATACTTGTAATGAGCTTATTGCGAACCCTGCATTAGACAATTCTCAAATATCACAAGTTCGGGCTCTTAGAGCTTACTTCTATTACAGATTGTGTGATATGTATGGAAATGTAAAACTGATTACTTCTCCAGGTATGGATGAGGTTCAATCTGATAGAGCAGCTGTGTTTGCATTTGTTGAAAGTGAATTATTGGATGTGCTTGGTGTTGCCGATGTTTCTGCTGGATTTGATCCTTCAGGAAGTGCATTGGGAACTGATGTAAATCCATTTAGGATCAATTTGTACGGTGCCCTCGGTATCCTTTCCAAATTGTACCTTAATGCAGAGGCTTTCGTAGGAACCGCTATGTATGACAAAGCTGCATTGGCAGCAGGATATGTTATTGACAACGGTCCATACCAATTATGTGATGCTGGTTGTTCTGTTTCTAATTTGGGCAAGCGTCCGGCGGTAGATACGGACCCTGATGAGCTTTCTGGATATGCAGCTGTATTCGCACCGAATAACGATAATAATCCAGAGCACATTTTTGTAGTTGAGTATGATGAGGTTTCTGCCACAGGGATGAATTTCTCTCAGATGAACCTGCACTACTCAAGCCAGTTTACCTGGAATTTTGATGCTCAACCTTGGAATGGTTATGCTACCCTCGAAGAGTTTTATAACTCATATGAGTCTGGCGACTTGAGAAGGGAGGCTAGTTTCATCGTTGGACCTCAGTTGGACTTTGGTGGTTCTGCAGTTCTGGATTATGCATCTGATGATGATGATATTCAGTTGAGCTACACCCCTGCAATCAATGAGTTGACACCAAACTCTCTAAGGGAAGCTGGAGCCCGACCTGGGAAATTCAGCTTTAAGCAATTAGGACGTCCAGAAATGAATAATGATTACCCTATTATTCGTCTAGGTGAAATGTACCTTACACGTGCTGAAGGTCTTGCCAGAGCTGCTGGAGACTGGAGTCTTGCTCTTCCTGATGTAAATGAAATCAGAGCTAGAGCTGGAGTAGCCGCTTTTGGAGCTATTGATGCGGATGAGTTTCTTGCTGAAAGAGGCCGTGAGATGTTCCAGGAAGCAAGCAGACGTACTGACTTGATCCGTTTTGGAAAATTCAATGACGCCTGGTGGGAGAAGCCTGCTTCCCCTGCACACGTGAGCTTGTTCCCAATACCACAGGATGCAATTGACGCGTCAGCAACAGGTAACCCACTTACACAAAACCCGGGTTACTAATTTCTGACTAAATACAATATTAAGGGGCTTCTCATTTGAGCAAGCCCCTTTTTTTATCTGACCTTTTAGACTTTGGATTCGAAGATTTTCATTTTAATTTCCATTTTAACTCTTTGTTGGTCCTGTCAACAAAGAACGGAGACCCGTTTTTCTTCAATGACACCAGAAGAGACTGGGATCGACTTCCGTAATGATCTTCCCTATACTGAGGACTTCAATACCTATACCTATAGGAACTTCTACAACGGGGGAGGGGTAGCGCTGGGTGATATAAATAATGATGGCTTAGTAGACATTTATTTTACAGGCAACATCGTAGACAGTAAGCTTTACCTGAACAGGGGTGATTGGAATTTTGAGGATATCACAGAGACCGCAGGCGTAGCATGTCCGAGAGTTTGGTCTACAGGAGCTAGTTTTGCTGATATTAATGGCGATGGGTTACTTGACCTATATGTTTGTAAGGCTGGTAAGCCTGGTGGAGAGAGACGGCATAATGAACTTTTTATCAATCAAGGTGACCTGACCTTTAAGGAAGAATCCGGTGATTACGGCCTTGATGTGGAAGGTCTATCAATTCACTCCGCATTCTTTGATTATGACAAAGACGGCGATCTGGACTGCTATCTGCTAAATAATTCAATTCGTTCTGTTGGTGGGTTTGACTTAAAGGAGGGTTTGAGAAATATTCCTGACCCTGAGGGGAATAAATTCTTTCGAAATGATAATGGAAAGTTCATTCTGATTACAGCAGAAGCCGGTCTATACTCCAGCAATATTGGCTATGGGCTTGGAATTACGCTTGCTGATTTTAACCAGGATGATTGGCCGGACATTTTTGTTTCCAACGATTTTTTTGAGAGAGATTATCTGTACCTGAATAATCAGAATGGAACTTTCAGAGAGGTCGCGGCAGAGAGTTTTCCAAGCCTCTCTATGGGCTCAATGGGAGCAGATGCATGTGACCTGGATAACGATCTGAAACCGGATCTTTTTGTAACTGAAATGCTTCCAAAAGACCTCGACAGGAGACTGACGAAAACGGTTTATGATGATTGGGACAAGTATTCCAGTTCTGTAAAAAATGGGTACCATCACCAATTCGCCAGAAATGTCCTGCATAGAAACATTGGCAAGAATAATTTTCTGGAGATTGGAAGATTTTCCGGAGTTGCTGCCACTGAATGGAGCTGGGCAGCCTTGATACAAGATTTTGATAACGATGGATTGCGGGATCTGTTTGTAAGCAATGGCCTCTATAAAGACCTGCTTGACAAGGATTACCTGAATTTTGTTGCTGATGACATTATGATCAAATCACGGATTAACAAAGACCAAAATGTTATTTCCACATTAGTGGATAGCATGCCCTCAAAACCTGTCAAGAATTATCTTTTCAAGAATCAAGGAAATTTCCAGTTTGAAGATTTATCGGAGGATTGGGGGCTTGGAACCCCAAGCTTTAGTAACGGAAGTGCATACGGTGATCTTGATAATGATGGGGACCTGGATCTGGTGGTCAACAATGCTAACATGCAATGCTTTGTGTATCGGAATAACCTGGATACAGCAAAACACCGCTTCATTCAGTTCGATCTACAGGGTAGCGGTATGAATTCAAAGGCTATTGGAACAAAGGTCCTGATAAAGTATGATGGGAAGCGTTCAGTCTATGAAAACTATGTTTCAAAGGGATTTGAATCAACGATTGATGGACGCATCCACTTTGGAATTGGGGCATCAACGAAGGTGGATACCGTAGAAATATTTTGGCCTGATGGAACCAAAACACAACTCCTGGATCTACAATCAAATCAAAGATATACTGTAGAACAGTCGGACAATGAATCAAAAACTTTGCCTCCCGAACCGAAATTTCAAGAAACCGATTCCGAACCATTTACCTTTAAGCACGAAGAAACTAAGACAAACCAATTTGCTAGAGAAAGGCTATTGATCGAGATGAACGGATATGCAGGACCTGCCATGGCAACGAGTGATATTAATGGGGATGGTTTAGAAGACATCTTTATCGGAGGGGGGAAAAACCAGAGTTCCATCCTGCTGGTTTCTAAAAAGGGAGGGGATTTCGATTACCTGGATAAACCCTTTGAAAACGAAAAGCGTTCCGAGGCAGTTGGGGCAGAATTTTTTGACTCGGATAATGATGGAGACCTGGACCTAATTGTCTCTCATGGTGGTCGGACATTTTCTGTGTTCACTCAGGATCTCCATGATGTATTATACCTAAATGATGGAGAAGGCAATTACACTCTTAGCAGCATAGGCCTTCCCTTTTCAAAGCCCATTCATACTGGAGGATTGGATGTTGCAGATATTAATCAGGATGGACTATTAGACATCCTTGTTTCAGAAAGGATGTCCAATAATTTTTATGGCCAACCGGGATCGATTTTTATTCTGGAAAATCAGGGTGACAATTTGTTTGTGGAAAGGCAACCTGACCACTTCAAAAACTTGGGGATGATATCTGACATTGCAATGGCAGATGTAAACGATGATGGATGGATGGATTTGATCTTTGCCGGAGAGTGGATGCCGATCTCCATTTCACTAAACAGAAATGGCGTACTGCAAGCTCCTGAGCCCGTTCCAGCTACAAAGGGTCTTTGGAAATGCCTGGAGGTAACGGATTTGGATGGTGATGGAG
>JABDJM010000341.1 GCA_013002475.1 Saprospiraceae bacterium
CCCCAAAGTTCCTCCGCAATATGCGGCCCAAAAGGAGCCATCAAAATGGCAAGAGGTTCAAGGATGGCCCTTTTATGTGAATCAAGTTTTTTAAGATCATTAATAGCGATCATGAATCCACTTACACAAGTATTAAAGGAAAACCGCTCCACATCATCCTGGATCTTTTTGATCAGGGTATGTAAAACTTTTAGCTCTTCTTTGGTCGATTCCTCATCTGTTACCAGCCACTCCCCAGTTTCACTGAAATAGCAAGACCAAAGCTTTCGCAAAAATTTAGATACTCCATCAATCCCCTTGGTGTCCCATGGCTTTGATTGCTCGATTGGACCCAAAAACATTTCATACATTCGAAAACAATCAGCGCCATACTGCTCTACCACATCATCCGGGTTGATGACATTGTATTTTGATTTGGACATTTTTCCAACCTCTGAGTGAGTTGCTAATCCGATCTGATCTTCTGGTACATCTTCGCTGAAAACACCTTTATGATACGTTCCCTTCCCGCAGACAAAAAAAGCATCCGCGTATTCGGGTCGCCAATCGATGAATTTTTTGATCCCGTCAAGATCAAGATAGCTACCCGCAGTACCATACTCCTTCACAAAATCGATATGCAGAGGGATCTTGGTAACATCTGAAACCCCTTGTGCCTTTGCCACATCGGTACAGTAAAAGCGATTGGTGCCTTCCTCATCCTTCCGTAGGTAAATGAATTCAATAACTCCCTGGATCATTCCCTGGTTGATCAATTTCTTGAAGGGTTCAACTGTAGGAACTAAACCAAGATCGTGCAGGAATTTATGCCAAAATCTGGAGTACATGAGGTGCCCGACCGCATGCTCAGTTCCTCCTACATACAGGTCTACCTCCTTCCAATAATCGATCGCTTCTTTGCTCACAAAGCGCTCTTCATTTCGAGCATCCATGTACCTTAGGAAATACCAGGAGCTACCTGCAAATCCAGGCATGGTA
This sequence comes from Saprospiraceae bacterium, assembly GCA_013002475.1. GTDB lineage: Bacteria > Bacteroidota > Bacteroidia > Chitinophagales > Saprospiraceae > JABDJM01. The sequence continues at coordinate 979 of JABDJM010000341.1, forward strand.
TCAGTCTCTCTTATTCTGCCGTCAGATAGGTTCACCCAATCATCCAAACGGGCAAGTGGGCTTTTTCCTCCACTGGCTGGTTTGAAATTTTCGAGGGGCGGTAGCTCCAGGGGCAGATCCTGATCTGCTAATCTATGAGTAACTCCTTCCTTGTCATATATGATCGGGAAAGGCTCACCCCAATATCGTTGTCGGGAATAGTTAGCATCCCGGAGTTTATAGTTGATGCGTCTGGAGCCCAGATCCCTGGTTTGGATTTCCTGAAGGATCTTTTCTATCGCATCCGGGACCTCCATGCCGTTAAGCATCCCGGAGTTGATCATCTTGCCCAATTTGTCATGGCGTCCAGCGCCGGGATAATCAGATTTATCGATGACATCAATTATTGACAAGCCAAATTTCGTGGCAAAGGCATGATCCCGGTCATCGTCACTTGGGACAGCCATTATGCTTCCGGTCCCGTAATCCATTAGGACATATTCCGCGATCCAAATCGGCACCTTTTCTTTAGTAAAAGGATTTATTGCAAAGGCTCCGGTGAATTCACCAGTAACTTCCTTTGTCTCTGCCATCCTTTCACGCTCAGAACGTGAACCCACATATTTTAAATAGGCATCGATGGCTCCTTTTTGCTCTGACGTGGTCAGCTGTTCGACCAAAGGGTGCTCGGGAGCGAGGACCATAAAGGTTGCTCCGAATATGGTATCCGGCCTGGTGGTGAAAACTTCGATATGCCCTTCAGCTCCATCTAGCTCAAAAAACACCTGGGCCCCTTCGCTGCGACCAATCCAGTTTCGCTGCATAGTTTTAAGGGCCTCGGACCACTCCACAGTATCAAGATCGTTCAACAACCTTTCAGCATAGGCGGTAATCCGTAAAGACCATTGCAACATGGGTTTTCTTTCTACCGGGTAACCACCGCGTTCAGATAGCCCATCCTTTACCTCATCGTTTGCCAGGACGGTCCCAAGCTCCTCACACCAGTTTACATAGTTCACCTTTCGGTAGGCAAGCCGATAATTCATCAGCACCTCATCTTTTTTCACTCTGGAATATCCGTTCCAGTCCTCAGCGGTAAAGCTGTTCTCCTGAGTCGTTGCCACATTGAGTCCCTGGTTACCAGAAGCTTCAAAATGCTTTACCAAACCCTCTATTGACCTGGCCTTTTGTGTTGAAGTATCAAAGTAATGATCAAATAGCTGCAGGAAGATCCATTGGGTCCATCTGTAGTATTTTGGATCAGATGTTTGGACCTCCCGGGACCAATCAAAGGAAAAGCCAAGGTTATCTAATTGTTCCCGATATCGATTAATATTCTCGGCAGTCGAAACCGCAGGGTGCACCCCTGTCGTGATGGCATACTGCTCCGCAGGAAGCCCAAAAGCATCATATCCCATGGGATGCAGGACATTAAACCCATTTAATCTTTTATAGCGGGAATAGATGTCTGAGGCTATATACCCCAAAGGGTGACCTACGTGCAAGCCAGAACCGGAAGGGTATGGGAACATATCCAACACGTAGAACTTAGGTTTTTCCTTGTCTATCTCGACCTTATAGATATCCTTATCCTTCCAATAGGATCTCCACTTTCTTTCAATATCTCTCGGATTGTATTCCATAAACTTTCTTTCCTGTTAGTCTCAAATAACCGGCTGATTGCCATCGTTATAAGGGGCCAAAATTAGACAAATTCTAGTATTTTCGCTTGTTACATAAACCAAACACACATGATCAAAACACTAATCAAAATTGGACTTGTGGCAGTTATCGCCATAATCGGTTACAACTACTTTTTAGGAACACCATCTGAAAAAGAAAGTTCCAAAAGGATCATCGATGGAGTCAAAGAGGTTGGGAAATCCGTTGGAACGGTGATTCAATCAGAAACTGAGAAATTTTCTGAAGGAAAAATGGATCGGGTGATCGATGATCTGGGTTCCAGCATTGACAATATCCGCTCATTCGATGAATCCAGCCCTGAGGTCAAAGCAAAAGCCAATAAATTGGAGGAAGCTCTCGAAGTCCTGGGAGAAGAAATGAAAGAGATCAAGGACAAGGACGGTACGGAAGGCAAGGAACGGCGAGGCCTGAGAGATAAGCTCAGGGAAGTGGAAAAAGCCATTGATAAATTGCAGAAGGAAGCCGGGATGGGAATTCCAGAAAACAACTAAGCCCTTTTACAAGGTTGAAATGCTGAGCAATTATCGATGAGGATATTCCCTTTGTAGGGAAATGTCA
>JABDJM010000229.1 GCA_013002475.1 Saprospiraceae bacterium
CCAAATGTAATAGCTATTCGGAAAAGGAGTGCATCAATCCTTAATTTTGCACCTTTCTTAGCACAAATCCACCGGATTACATGACCTACGATAATTTTACTGTTAAGGCCCAGGAAGCCATCTTGAAATCCCAAAAAATCGCTGCTGATCTGGACCAACAGACAGTGGACACTCCCCACTTGATCAAGGGGATTTTGCTCAATGATGAGCAAATGGGAGAGTTTCTCATGAAAAAAATGGGAGTCGATCCCGGCGCCCTAAATCGCAAGTTGAACGAGGCCATCAAATCCTACCCTAGGGTCCAGGGAACTGAAAAGCAGTTTCTTACTGATGATGCCAATAAGGCCCTTTCCGTCGCTAAAAAGATAATGAAGGAATTTGGGGATGATTATATATCCGTGGAATTGATGCTCCTTGGTATCCTTAACGGGAAAAGCAAAGGAGCAGACCTCCTTAAGGACCTTGGAGCAACGGATAAGGAACTTAAAGCCGCAATCAAGGAGTTGCGAAAAGGTTCCAAGATCAAGGATCAACATGCAGACGCTCAGTATAATTCTCTTGCGAAGTTTGCCATCAACCTGAATGAGCGGGCTGAGTCCGGAAAACTGGACCCGATCATCGGCCGGGATGAAGAGATCAGAAGAGTCTTACATATTCTTTCAAGAAGAAAAAAGAACAACCCCATTCTGGTCGGTGAGGCTGGTGTTGGGAAAACCGCCATTGTGGAAGGGATTGCCTGGAGAATCGTTAACCAGGATGTTCCACAAAATCTGACGACCAAAAAGATCTTTGTCCTGGACATCGCTTCGCTCATCGCCGGAGCAAAGTTCAAGGGAGAGTTTGAAGAAAGGCTCAAGGGTGTGGTGAAAGAAGTTACTTCAGCAGATGGGGAGATCATCTTATTCATTGATGAGATCCATACGCTGATTGGCGCTGGTGGCGGTGGGGGTGGTGTTGATGCTGCCAATATTTTAAAACCAGCTTTAGCCCGGGGAGAACTTCGCACCATAGGTGCCACCACCCTGGATGAGTACCAAAAATATTTTGAGAAGGATAAAGCCCTTGTCCGAAGATTTCAAACGGTCGTCATTGACGAACCTAGTGTAGAAGATACCATCTCCATTCTTCGGGGTCTGCAGGAGCGTTATGAGGTCTATCATAAAATGGAGATCCTTGACGAAGCGCTAATCGCAGCTGCAGAATTATCACATCGATACATCTCAGATCGGGCATTGCCGGATAAGGCCATTGACCTTATTGATGAGGCAGCAGCAAAGCTGCGTCTTGAATTGGATTCAGTTCCGGATGAGATCGATGAGCAGGAACGAAAGGTCCGTCAGCTGGAGATCGAGCGGGAAGCGATAAAACGAGAAGGCGACACAATTAAGCTGGAAAAAATATCTGAGCAAATTGCTAATTCCAAACAGTCGCTTGATTCCATTGTGGCGACCTGGAAAAATGAAAAGGAATTAGTTGATAAAGTTAGTCAGCTCAAAAAAGAGATCGAAGATCTGGAGCAAGAGGCAGCAAAAGCAGAACGTGAATCAGATTTTGAAAAGGTTGCTAAGATCCGCTACGGTTCTATTAAAGAAATGGAAATAGACCTAAAGGCAGCGGAAGCTCAATTGGATAAGCTGCCCGAAGAGCAAAGGTTCACAAATGAGCGGGTTACCTCTAACGATATAGCAGAAGTGGTTGCCCGATGGACTGGGATTCCTCTTCAGCGAATGATGCAGAGTGAGAAAGACAAACTGCTGAACCTGGAGCAGCATATCGGCAAGCGATTGATCGGTCAGCTTGAAGCTGTTCGGGCAGTGAGTGATGCTGTGCGACGCTCACGCGCCGGGCTTCAGGATGAAAAAAGACCTATTGGTTCTTTCATCTTTGTAGGGCCAACCGGAGTTGGAAAGACGGAGCTTGCGAAAGCGCTTGCGGAAGTTCTTTTTGACGATGAAAAAGCTATTACGCGGATCGACATGAGTGAGTATCAGGAGCGTCATTCTGTCTCGCGCCTCGTAGGCGCTCCTCCTGGATATGTAGGATACGATGAAGGAGGTCAGTTGACCGAAGCGGTACGACGAAAACCTTACTCCATCATCTTGCTGGACGAGATTGAAAAAGCCCATCCGGATACCTTCAACGTTTTACTGCAAGTGTTGGATGATGGAAGGCTAACTGACAATAAAGGTCGCACGGTCAATTTCAAGAACACCCTCATCATAATGACTTCCAACATGGGAGCAGAGAAGATCCTTGAAAACTTCGAGGACCTCGATCACGTCGGAGAGGAACACCGTGATGACATCATTGCCACCACCCGTGAAGAGATCTTCGAAACGCTTAAAGAAAACCTGCGACCTGAATTCCTAAACCGGATCGATGAGCAGATCATGTTCTTACCATTGACTCGTGAGGAGATCAAAAAGATCCTTGGCTTGTTGATGAAGAAGACTCATAAGATGTTGGGCCGCAAAGGGATCGTACTTAAGCTCTCAGATGCTGCTGAAGGTCACCTGGCAGAGTTAGGCTACAACCCTCAGTTTGGAGCAAGGCCTCTTAAAAGAGTCATTCAGCGCGAACTTGTCAACGAGCTTTCAAAACTCGTCCTCTCAGGTTCCTTTGTTGCTGGAGACACCATCTATGTTGGATTGGATGATAAAGGCTTAACCTTTGGCAAGACCCTTCCAGAAAACGAACCCGAGGTAAAAAAAGGCGAGCCGAAAAAGTCGAACGGAGAAAGTGAAAGGGATAAAGATTTGAAGGATCTTAAAAAAGCTACGAAAGATCTTGAAGATGCTGTGGAGGATGTGAAGGATTAAAAAGAGGCCGATGGTTGGTATATGGTAGGAAGATAGTGGGATGTCTTTGGTGTAGAAAAGAGCTCATAGCTCAAGGCCAATTGCGCACAGCTATTTTCTCTTGCTCTTATACTTCACTGTTTCATCAAGCAGTAAGGCTTCCTGAAGAGTTTCTTGCAAAGGTCTAAGATCGATTTCCTTTATAGATGTATAAATCACTCCAGCCACCTGGCTTCGACCCCGGTTATCCAATAATCCATTTGCATTGGAAAGCTCATTCCCACGCGTAAAAGCCAACTCAACACCCACTTCTTTTATTGGCTTTAGATAACAAACCCAGGAAGTCCGAAAATAAAAGGGAATATCGTAACGAATGCGGGGCACCAATTCTGGCTCCCGGCTCAGAACCTCATGCAGGTACTCGAGAATTGAACGATTAGGTTCCTCCTGCTCCAAAATGAAATCCAATACAAAATCCAATACTCGATTATTTTTTTATGATCAAAACAACGGTCTTGGGTAATTTCTCGTGTTTAGTTTTGACGTTCGTAACAACACTTTTTTCAAGGTAAAAAAAATCTATCAGCATGTTCAAACCACCCTTTATTCTCTTTGTCCTTTTTCTATTTGTTTATCCTACCTCTCAGACCCAGGCTCAGGATCGGGAATTTGGTATACGCTTGGCCAACCTTCAAAATTTTGGTTTGATCTATAAAAAGAATAAAGTATCCCATTGGACCAGGTGGCATGCTTCATTTGCCGGACTGGATGCAGATTTTAGCGAAGATGTATTTAATGGCCGATTGGACTTGGGGTTTTCCGTCGGCAAGGAGAAGAGAAAGGCTGTGGGAGAGAAAATGAACTTCATTCATGGTTCTCAATTCCTTTTGGGGCTTAGCCTACGCAGCAATAATTCAAACTTCAACGGAACTACTTCCCTGGGCTATGGATATCTAATCGGGATGAATCTGGAATTACCCAATTCCTTTGTACTATCCTTAGAAACCATTCCCCGTATCAACGTAGTTTTTAACGGTAATTCGGACTTTTTAAACACCTCCATAAGTGCAGACTTTAACTC
>JABDJM010000247.1 GCA_013002475.1 Saprospiraceae bacterium
TTCGCCGAGAACCTGCCTGCCGGTCTCCGGCGGCCAAAGCCTATGGCGACGGCACGCAGGCAGGTGGCGAGGGTTTTTCCGAGGAATTTGAACGCTGTAATGGGGATTTTAACAGATTGAGGAGGAAAAGCTCATTTAGGACATTCTCGAAGAATCAATCGGCCGGCAGATAGATAGGGTTTTTTGAGGAGGAGAAAAAACTCCGGAACATTCGAAGAGAATAGCGAGGGTTCCTCAAGGGAAAAAAAATTCTGGAACATTCGCCGAGAACCTGCCTGCCGGTCTCCGGCGGCCAAAGCCTATGGCGACGGCACGCAGGCAGGTGGCGAGGGTTTTTCCGAGGAATTTTAACAGATTGAGGAAGAAGGACATTCTCGAAGAATCAATCCAGACCAACCAATCGAAGTCAACGGCTACCCCTTTTGCTGAAACCATTTTTCCATGAGCATGATCCAGTTTCGGGCAGCTTCATATTGGTCGCTCATACCCTCTTGAGCATTGGAACCTCCATAAATCGCTCGCTGAGCATTTTGGATCAGTTCCTCAAATTTCAGAATGAATTCCTCAGGGACGGATCTGTTAGTCAGGATCTCTCGGATATCAGAAAGGTTAAGATCGGCATGATCCAGCTGAAGTTTGTCAACCAGATATCGGTACATGGATGTCGATAATGATTCGTAAAAGTCTCGGACTCCTCCGCTATCGAGGAATCCTTTTGCCGTCGCCAACTGTGTCAGAGCCACATTTTGGGCGGCATCCTTTCGCATTTGGATCAGGTCTTCCTCCGGAAGGTTGTCCAGGTAGATCCGATACCCTACCATGCCCAACATGCCTAAACCGATGCTTCCAAAAAGACTCCAGGCGAGTCCTGGACTTAATCCCGGACCGGGAAGAGAGGATGTTTTTCCAACTTCTACCAAAGGTGCCAATCCATCATCGATGACAGGCTGGGTGGCTTTTTGTACACTTCTGGCTGACCCTTGCGAAACACGCATCCGGATGGGTTGACAGGACTTGGTAACGTACCTCAAACTGTCGGTGTCGAAATAAACAAAGGTTGGATCGATCAGATACTCTCCTGGATACTTTGGGAGAATATCATACTCATAAATCTTCACTTTTTCCACACCCCAGGACCGTTCTTCCTGTCGCTCAGTTTTAAGCTTCGCGGGGTACACTTCCAGGGAGTCATTGGAGAGAATTTCTGGAGCCTGAATTTGCTTGGTATCTCCGGAACCAAAAATCTTTAGTTCAAGGATAACACCTTCATCTGTAGTCAGGATAGTCCGGTCAGCCCGGCAACTAATATCCAGACTGCCAACGGCTCCGGAGAAGGTGGCAGGTGCACCATCTGGAAGAGGTTTGACCTTCAAAAGAATCGGCTTGGAGGAGACATTAAACGATTCATAATTTCGAGGACCGAAATCAAAAAAACCTCTTCGCCGAGGTTGATTCGCTGTGGCCATTTGAACCAACATATTATAGGAGGCCATTTTGACCTCTCCCTCCTGCTGAGGATAGAGCGTGAAATGTCCAAGTACCTTAGAATAATAGGTCTGCCCATTAATCACCTGACGGAAAACCCGGTTGATTCGATTCTGATTTTCTTCTCGATAAAAAGGATCAAAATCAGGAGCCCTTTTTACCTGAAAATCAACTTCGGACCTAAGGGTGTGCATAAGAATTTCAAAGTCGATTGGTTGACCCACTACTGCAACGGTATCACTGATGTTTACCTCCAGGATTACAGGATCTTTTTCAGAACCGGCGGCGGATGTAACCTGACCTTTTACCACCTCTATTTTAGCCAGATTTGCAGTTTGATATTCCTTTCGGTTGACGGTGATCCTGGCTTTTGGCAATGGGAAAACACCCGTCTTTTGGGCTACAACTTCGTAAGTGTATTCTATTGAAAAAGTCGATTTCCCGTTGACAAAGGAAGAGTGTTGCATCATCCTGGGTCCGCTAAGCTTTTTCAGGTTACGAAAAACAGGACCCTTGAAATTCGATCCACGGCTATTTTTGAGCGAGTAAGTAATGGTAAAAGGAACTCCGGCCGGGACAGATTTTGCGTTTGCACTGACTGTCCAGTCCACCTGTCCAAAAAGGATATTGGTCAGGAAAAGAATGAGGGTTGCCAGCAAAAAGCGGATCATGAAGACGGATTAAATTCTGTAGATCTTGCGTTTCTTTTTCTTCTTCTCTTTTGGGCCGGGAGGTTTTTGCCAGGGAAGAGATTCCCAATTTAGATTTTCTTGAGGAACGGTCTGTTCTACCCCATCTGGATTTGGAAAGACAATGACTTCCAGAGGAGGTGTTTCGAGGAACTTCTCTCCTACCTGAATAATTCCAGGGTCGATGAAGAAAACGCCTTCTTCCAAAGGCTGTAAGAAAAATGAATAGGAGGACTCCCGAGAAACAGTTCCATTGACGATACTCATGGAACTGCTTTGGTTGGGTCCCCCGATAAGCTGGAATCCTGAAAAGGCTGGGGCCTGAAAATTGCGCCCTTGGGCATTATGAAGTTTGAAGCTCACTTTGAGCACATTGCCCAGTAAGAGGGAATCCGTACTCAATTTTAACTCCCACCGGATCGGCTCATCCTGAGCCTCAGCCATTCCTGCAAAGAACAGCATCGAAATAAAAAGTATCCATCTCATATTACCACTCTTTCTTTGGTCTGATTTTTTTGGAAGATCCACGCTGAACCTTTTCCCAGGTTTTCTTTTCCTGCTCTTCCATGATCTTAAGCAATCGTTCGGCCTCCTCCTCTGTTAATTCTCCTGCTTCCCCAGCCTTCGATTCAGAAGGATTCTCCTGTCCTTGTTTCTCACCCTCACCTTGCTCTTCTTGTTGCTCTTTCTGCTCCTGCTGCTGGTCCTGATTTTCCTTTTGCTCGTCCTTTTGATCTTGTTCCTCTTGCTGCTCTTGTTGTTCCTGATCCTGGTTCTCATCCTCATTATCTCCGGACTGCTGCTCTTGCTGCTGAGGAGGAGGCGCCTGAGCTCTTACCATCGCCTGTGCCAGGTTATGGCTGGCAGCAGGATCTCCAGGCTTGAATTTCAAAGATTGCTTATAGGCTCCAATTGCCTCTTTGAGCTTGTTTTGTTTTGCATAAGAATTGCCCAGGTTATAATAAGCCTGTGCTTTTTCTGCCGGATCATTCGCTTTTCCCAATGCCGCATCAAAGCGATTTTGAGCCTCTTCCATTTTTTCCTGCTGATAAAGGGCGTTCCCCAAATTATAGGTGCTTGCATAATCAGGCTTGATCCTTTCAGCTTCCCGATAGGAACCCTCAGCCTTATCAAACTGGTCTCGCAAATAAGCCCGGTCACCCGACTTTAATTGCTGCTTTTGATCCTGGGAAATTCCCGGAGTCAAAAGGACACCAAAAAAAATGAACATTCCGATCCAGCGCATGTACTAAAAGTAAGGTTCCGGCCAGGGAGTTACAAATGGATTTTAGTTTTTGACATTTCCTTAAGGATCAATTTCGCAATGTTGAGAAAACGGTTCCTTTTCGGTCACCCAAGAAAAATTCGATCAATAAGAAGATTAGTCCCAGGGCAAGGAAGTATTGAAAATAACTTTCGTATTCAGTAAAAATTGTTTCCTCAAACTCCTGCTTCTCCAATCGATCAATAAATTTCCGCAATAGAGAAGTCATATTATCGGAATTATCCAACGGTAGGTAAAGACCTCCGCCAGCGCTTGCCAGTTCTTCAAGCATTCCTACATTGAGTTTGGAAATCACCTCCCGGTTTTGTTGGTCTTTTTGAAAACCTTGACCGTTAATATCCTCCAGAGGAATCCTTGCTCCCCTATCCGTTCCCATGCCGATGGTGCAGATCACCAACCCTGTCTCCTGGGCCGCTTTTGCAGCTTCCAGCGCTGGATCTTCATGGTCTTCTCCATCCGTCAGGATGATCAGTAATCTTTGTCTGTTGTCGCCCTCCTGGAAAGACTCTTCCGCTTTTTGAATTACTGAGAGCAACGAAGTACCCTGGGTGCCTGCCTGATTGGGATTGGCCGTGGAGGCGATCAGCTCCAGGGCTGAATAATCCAACGTGAGCGGTAGAGCCAGATAAGAGTCCGCAGCAAAAAGGATCAGTCCTTGCCGCTCGGTCTTGAAATTAGAAGCAAAGTCCAGGATCACTCGTTTTGCACGATCGAGACGACTAGGTCGAATATCCTGGGCCAGCATGGATTTAGATATATCCAGGGCATAGAATATGTCTGCACTTTGCCGCTTCACCTTTTGCTGCCGTGTTCCCCATTGGGGGTTGGCAACACCCAGTATCAGAAAAGCCATTCCTAAAAAGAGCAGAATACTTTTCCATCTTCTTTTTCTTTCGCTTAGTTGGGGTCCAAGGCGATCGATCAAATTCAGCTCACCCAGACGAACCAAGGCCTTTGCACGAAATCGCTGCGCCAATAGATACAGGATTCCCAGCAGCGGCAAAGCTGCCAGGGCCCACAAGTATTCTATGTGCTCAAATCTGATCATATCAATGTGGCAAGGCTCTTAAAAACGTTTGGTTCAATACATGTGTCAACAATAGCAATCCTATCCCCCACCAGGCAAAGGCATGGAATTTTTCTGCATACTTTGTCAATACCGCTACTTCGATCTTTGTTTTTTCCAGCTCATCGATCTTATTGTATACTTCTTCCAGCGCTCTTTTATTCCGCGCGTAAAAGTTAGTCCCTCCAGTGAGTGCTGCCATATCACGAAGAGTAGCGCTGTTTTCCACCAAGCCAATTGTGTATAATTTTACTCCCAGCGTTTTTGCAACTTCTGCACTGGTCATAGGATTTACATATCCCTGGGTGTTTTCACCATCAGAAAGCAGGATCGCCACCTTGCTTTTCGACTCCGAATTTTTGAGTCTGTTCAAGCCAGACATCAGTCCGTCCCCAATGGCTGTTTCCCCGGCCAGCATTCTGAGTCTAAGCGTTTGAAGATATTGTCGGATCACGGCATGATCGGTGGTTGGCGGGCTAAGGGTCAAAGGTTCCCCGGCAAAAATGGTCAGACCGATGCGGTCGTACTTTCTTTGGTCTACAAAAGCCAGTGCAGCCTCTTTAGCCACCTCCAAGCGATTGGGCCGGATGTCTCGATTGCCCATACTCGGAGAGAGGTCCATCACCAGCATTATATCGATCCCTTCGGCTTCAATTTTTTGTTCTTCGAGGCTTGTCTGCGGGCGCGCAAGAGCCAGGATGATTAGGACGAAAGCAAGGCCACTTAGCAAGGGTAATAGTTTGCGAAGGCGCGCCCTCAAAGACACCTTGTTTTCCAGGGAGCGGAGATCAGAAAAGCGCACAAAGGAGCCTTGCCTCTTTTTGGTTCGTTGAAATACGACGTAGAGCAAGGGGAGAAGTCCCAGCAGCAAAAGCAACCAGGGATCCTCAAAACTGATATGTCTCCAATCATTCAGCACCTGACTCATCTTGTAAAGTTTCCTCTTTCTTGGTGCTTAGGACAAAGGATCGTAACCAATCGATCCATTTATGGTGCTCTTCGGCTGGTTCAGCCTTCGCAAACTTGACCATGTCGGACATGGGCAAAAGGTGTTTCATTTTTTCCAGGTACCCGGCATCAAGTCCTTCATTCCTGGCACTTTCCAAAATTTCCGAACTCGTTGACTCCATGGCGGGCATTTCAAATCTGTCTTCCAAATACTGCCTTAGCACTCGCGTGAGATCTGAATAGAAAGACTTCAGTTCAAGTTTTTTCCAATCTTCTTTCCTTTCTATTTCTTTGATCGCTTCTAAAGCTTTTTCGTGAGGCGGAATTATCCGAAGCGGAGTTTCTGCTTTCTTGAAAAAGAACTTCTTAAGGAGGAAAAATGCCAGAGCCAAAAATCCAGCAAGTCCTATCATGAACAAGCCTATCCATAGTAAGAGATTGCTCCTTGTCCTTGTCAGAATAATGGGTTTTATGGGAGCAAGACCGGTACTATCCATCCCTTCTATCTGTTGAGGGTCGGGAAGGTTGACAAACAGGAGATTTTCCTGGGAAAGTAAATCGTAATCTCCACGGCTGGAGCCCACGAGAGCCAATGCCGGAGGCATGGCGATTATCCCAGGCTGCCAAATGACCATTCGAATGGTATTGATAAACTCCAAATAATTCCCCTTGTCAATTCCTGACCAGGTCAAGCCGGGCATTTTCGAATCACCAGGTGGTGCAGTCCAGGATCCCCAGTCCAGAATCTCATAGTCTACTGCCAGTGTATCCGCTCCCGGAGTGATCGCTTGCTGCACCGACATACTGTCAAAGGGAAGAAGGATTGATTTTAACCCCATGCTCTTCGGGATGGTCAGACTGCAGGTACAGTTCATAGGACTGCCAAGCAGTAAAGAATCGGGGGAACAGGATAAACTCAAACGAGGTTCCTGAGCCTGAGCAGCTATACTGAAAAGAAGGATCCAACATGCAAAAAACCATTTCCTCATCGTCTGGAACGGCGTTTAAAAAATTGGATCAATTCGGATAAATAGTCCTGATCTGTTCTTAAGCTTATCGTCGAGGCTCCTGCTTTGCGGAAACTTTGCCTGAAGAATTCCCCATTATCTTCAAAAGTCTGGGCGTATTCTTCTCGGATACTTTTTCTAGAGGTGTCCAACCAGTGAAACTGACCGGTCTCAGAATCTACCGCCCTGACCAGTCCAACGTTTGGCAGCGAAGCTTCCAGGGGATCCCAAATCCGTGCACCGATGAGATCATGCTTACGGGCAACAACCTTAAAAGCAGACTCATAGCCTTTCATCATAAAGTCACTCAGCACAAATGCAATGCATCTTTTTCGAATGACATTATTTAGGTATTCCAACACAGAACCCAACTCACTACCCTTTCCGGTTGGCTCGTAGTCCACCAGCTCACGAATAATTCGGAGAATATGTTTTTTCCCTTTCTTCGCCGGGATGTATTGTTCCATTTTATCTGAAAAAAGGATCAGGCCCACCTTATCCTGATTGTTGATGGCCGAAAAAGCTAACACAGCGGCCAGCTCCGTCATCAATTCCTGTTTGAACTGCTGTCGTGAACCAAAAAAGGCACTTCCACTCAGATCCACCAATAGCATAACTGTGAGTTCTCTTTCTTCCTCAAAGGTTTTAGTGAATGGCTCTCCGGTACGGGCAGTTACATTCCAATCGATATTTCGAATGTCGTCGCCATATTGGTAGTTCCTGACCTCAGCAAAAGACATTCCCTGCCCCTTAAAAGCAGAGTGGTATTCTCCGGACACGATATGACTGCTCAAGCCCTTTGTCTTGATCTCAATTCTTCTGACCTTCTTAAGTAACTCTTTTGTATCCATTACTTAAATGATTCTATCAGATCCTCTGACATTCCCAGAGATTTCATTTTCGATTCAACTAACAACAAACCAACCGTTCCGTAAACAGGATGAAACCCGGCATCAACCCAAAGTCCATCCGGGCGCGGGAAATAGTTCCATTCATCGATATTTTCTAACCAGGAATTAAATTCCGGATCCTCCGAAGGATCTACTTTCTGCTTAAGCTCAGTGATGACAAATTCCTGATGGGAATTCGATAAACCCATTTCGGCTTTTATATCCACTTCTTTCCCCTTGTTTAAATCAAAGCAAAAAGCCCTATCCATTTCTTTCCGGCTCCAGGAATCCCAATAGGAAATTCTTCCAAGAATCCACTTATCAGTGATTTGCTGTACTTGGACTTCGCCACTAGCTCGTACCGAATTTCGTAAATGAGCTTTGAAAGAAAGGCTCTCCACCTGGTCATTATATATCTGGGCTCTTTCGATTAGAGTTCCTATTTCATTCTTCATCCAATTATTGAAACGGCTATCCGCTAACACTGGGACAAGGAAATTTATCTTTGCTGCAAGTGTATTCTTAGTCCAGACTTCGGAATCTGTTTTCTCATAATTTTTGGAGGGGACGAATTGTGTCTTGTTTCCATTCCATTGAATGCCCACCTTTTTTTCTGGACCTTCCGGAAAACTTACCCGCCCTACTTGTTCACCTTCATCATTCAGGACCTCGAGCATTATACCCTTTTGGGAGTTTCCTTTTAAATGGAAAAATTTCTCTTCTATGAAAGAATAAAGAGTGCCCTCATATTTTCCGGATCCAAGAGACTGAAGGATGATATTCCAACTTTGATCATCGCTTGTAATCAGGAAATAATTGCTTGGTTGAAATTTTTCCTTTGGAAGGGAGGAAAGTTTAACGGGGATCGCAATTCGGTCCTTGGTCCAAAAGCCAATCCAATTCCCGCCAGATCTTTTTAGCTTCCAGCTTGAGCCGATCTCTTCTCCATTCAGCATTTCGTTGAGGATCATCTCCCCTTCTTTTTTTTCTCCTGCCAGATCTAACTTCTGCCTGTCAAACCCAATGCTCCCGGTTATCCTTTTGTTATCAGAAACTAATTCCATGCTAACCGGAAAGCAGTCATCCATGAGACCTTTAAGGACCATGGATTCCAATGCCTCCTGACTCTGGGCTAAAAGCGGGCAGAGCATCAAAAAAAGTAGCATGAATACTGATCTCTTTTCCATTAGGGCACCTCCACAGCATTTAGGATTCGTCGGATGATATCTTCCTGGCTTACTTCCTCCGCCTCGGCCTCGTAACTTAGACCGATCCGGTGCCTCAACACATCATAGCATATGTTCCGGACATCCTCCGGGATAACAAAACCCCGGCGCTCAATGAATGCCTTTGCTTTTGAGGCTAGCGCAAGATTGATACTCGCCCGGGGGGATCCGCCATAATTGATCAGTGGCTCAAGGTCTTCCAGCCCATACTTTTTGGGTTCCCGCGTAGCAAATACTATATCCAAAATGTATTGCTCCACCTTTTCGTCCATATAAACCTTCCTGACTGTTTTTCGGGCTTTCAAGATCTCCTCTGTGCTTACAATTGGCTCAACTTTTCCAAAATCAACTTGCCCAAGGTTTCGGCGGATAATCTCTCTCTCTTCTTCCTGATTGGGATAGCCGATCTTCACTTTCAACATAAACCTGTCCACCTGCGCCTCGGGAAGAGTATAAGTTCCTTCTTGCTCAATGGGGTTCTGTGTGGCCAATACTAAAAAGGGCTCATCCAGTGGAAAGCTCTCCTTACCGATGGTGACCTGTCTTTCCTGCATGGCTTCAAGCAAAGCTGCCTGCACCTTGGCCGGAGCCCGGTTGATCTCATCTGCTAGAATGAAGTTGGCAAAGATGGGACCCTTTCGCACTGCAAATTCATTGGCCTGCGGATTATAGATCATGGTCCCGATGATGTCTGCGGGCAGCAGGTCCGGGGTAAACTGAATCCTGGAGAAATTGGCGTTAATGGCCGAAGCGAGCGTTTTGATGGCTAGGGTCTTCGCCAGGCCCGGAAGTCCTTCCAGCAGGACATGTCCCTTGGTTTGCAATCCC
>JABDJM010000258.1 GCA_013002475.1 Saprospiraceae bacterium
TCTGAGCAGGAGTTGCTTTTCCCTCATTAGCCAGAGAACCCAGCCTCCAGGCTAGCAATTGAGCTTTGGTGATCTCTGTGATCATTTCCGCCAACTTCTTCTGGGTTAACTGAAATCCACCGATCGGCTTTCCGAACTGCTCTCTTTCCAGTGAATATCTAAGCGCTGAATCATAGCAATCCAGAGCAGCGCCAATTGCTCCCCAGGCAATTCCATATCGGGCCTTGCTTAAGCAGGAAAGGGGCCCTTTTAAACCGAGGACGTTCGGAAGAATATTTGACTTGGGTACACGGACATCTTCAAATACCAACTCACCTGTAATGGATGCACGCAAGGACCATTTCCCATGGATCTCAGGAGCGGTAAACCCAGGCATGTCTTTCTCAACGATCAGACCCTGAATTTTTCCATCTTCATTTTTTGCCCAAACCACAGCAATGTCTGCAAGAGGCGAATTCGTGATCCACATTTTTGCACCATTGAGAATCACATGGTCACCATCATCTTTTATATCGCTAACCATCCCAGCAGGATTGGATCCATGGTCAGGTTCGGTTAATCCAAAGCATCCGATCAACTCTCCGCTTGCCAACCTCGGCAGGTACTTTCTTCGCTGCTCCTCTGAGCCGAATCTGTAAATCGGATACATAACAAGAGATCCCTGGACCGATGCCATTGATCGAACACCAGAATCACCCCGCTCCAACTCTTGCATAATGATCCCGTAGGCAATTTCATCCATGCCGCCACATCCGTATTCAGCAGGAAGGCTGGGGCCATAGGCCCCGATCTCAGCCAGTCCTTTAAAAAGGTGAGTTGGACAAGCTGCCCTGTTGGCATAATCTTCAATTATCGGAGATACTTCCTGTTTGACCCAGGTCCTGACCGCGTCCCTGGCAATTATGTGATCCTCACTTAAGAGTTCGTCCACGTTATAGTAATCGTGAGCCTGGTATCTGTCTTCCTTTGAATGGGTAGCTACTCTTGAGTGATTCTCCATTATTACTTGTTTAATTATTAGGCGCTCAAAAATAATCATTCTACCACTTGGATACCATCTTTCTAATCCTAATGATCCAAATTTGACCATCTTAGCAAAGTCAATTTGATGTAAAATGGGTTGGATCGCTCTGGAAGATATTCGTTTTCATGCCTATCATGGTTTTTATGAGGAAGAACAAAAGGCAGGTAATGAATTTGTGCTGGACACATACATTAACGTAGATTTTGAAAAGGAGGCTTCCTCAGACAAATTGGAGGAGACGGTGAATTATGAGACTGTCTATCTGATCTGTCAAAAAGTGATGCGTCAAAAACGCAAATTGCTGGAAAAGGTCCTGGACGAGTTGATCAGGGAACTTACCTTTCAATTTGACGGAATCCTGCAATTGAGGGTCAGGTTACGCAAGATCAGACCGCTACCCGGGGAACGAGTTGGCTCAGCTTTTGTGGAGATAGAGAAGGACTTCCGGAAAAAGTGTCCAAAATGTAGTTCTACTTTTTCCTGCTACAATAGCCCAAATTGCTGGTGTTCAGCCTTGGAAATTGGATCTTCAGCTCTCCAAAACCTAAGAACCCAGTACCAGGGATGTCTTTGCCCCAATTGCCTGAAAATTCACACCCTGGGCTAAAAACTTTTGTTTTTATTAACACACTTTGAGCTGGGATATGCGTTAAGCCTTTGAAACCCAGAATCATTAACACCTATAACTCATTATGAAAAAAATTCTCTTTCTGATTTTTACCATAAATCTGGCCGCCTGCACTGAATTGCAAAATCTGGCCGGTGCCGTACTAACTGAAGGCCAGGGTCTGACAACTACTCAGATCGGACAAGGTCTAAAGGAAGCTTTGACGATAGGCATTGGAAATGGAGCAGCCCGTTTAGGGTCCACAGATGGCTATTACAAAAGTGCCTATAAGATCCTTCTTCCTGAGGAGGCCCGACAAGTTACTAGCAAACTTCAAAATGTTCCACTGTTCGGGAATGTAGAAGAAAAGATACTGGAAAAGATCAACCATGCCGCAGAAGACGCTGCCACGAAAGCCAAGCCGATCTTTGTCAGCGCAATCAGGGAGATGACCTTTCAGGATGCCACCTCAATCTTGATGGGTGAAAAAAATGCTGCTACCCAGTATTTGAATAAAGCTACCCGCGCTAAATTGTATGCAGAATTTCAACCGGTAATAGTTAATTCACTCAACAAGTTTGGTGCGATTGACTATTGGGCTGACGCTGTAAACACCTACAACAAAATCCCTTTTGTAAAAAAGATGAATCCAAAATTGGATGATTGGGTTGCCCAGCAAGCATTAAACGGACTTTTCTCCATGGTTGAGAAAAAGGAATTGGATATCAGAAAAAATGTTACCTCAAGAACGTCTGATCTGCTTAGAAAAGTTTTTGCAAAACAGGATAACGGATAGCATTTAGCTTCCAAAAAAAAAGCCCTGATCGTTTCGATCAGGGCTTTTTTTTAGTTGCTGGCCGCTTCCATTTGCTCAGCCAGAAATTCCTTTACCCACTTAGTGGTCACAGATTTCGGTCGCTCAAGCGGAAAGCCAAGAGCCCTTGACCAACACAATTGGCTGAGTACTCCAAGCGCTCGGGAAACACCAAACAATACTGTATAAAAGGAATATTCAGTCATTCCGTAATGAACCAATAAGGCTCCGGAATGAGCATCCACATTTGGCCAGGGATTTTTGACCTTGCCTAAACCTTTAAGGATCTCTGGAATTACGTCAAAGCATTTCCAAACCACCTCTATCAATTCTGAATCTCGGATGTATTCCTCTGCAAATCTCTTTTGAGCGATAAATCTTGGATCAGGTTCTCTTAGAACGGCATGGCCGTATCCCGGGATCACCTTTCCAGAAGCAATCGTGGAACTAGCGTAATCCGCTATTTGCTCTTTAGTTGGACGACGGGTACCGAGAGTGTCAAGCATTTTAAAGATCCACTTGATC
>JABDJM010000301.1 GCA_013002475.1 Saprospiraceae bacterium
CGTTTCTACTTCAAGATATCCCTTGGCATTTAGGTATTCCCTCATTGAGTTATACATCCGGGTCCGCTTTTCAAAAGCCTCTTTTACCTCCGGATTGACTATGAGGTCCACGTATCTTTGCCGATACCTTAATTCAGGATCGGAAAAGGCATCATGCTCCTGTCCTTCAGCATCTGTTTTCACGATCGGGAGTGGTCTCAAAGATTTGCTCAATAGCTTTAGTTCAAAAACCTTGATTGTTGTTTCTCCTGTCTTGGTAATGAAGGCATCACCCTTTATACCAATGATATCACCGATGTCAAGTAGCTTTTTGAAGACTTTATTGTAGAGGGTCTTATCCTCATCGGGACAGATATTGTCCCTGGAGATGTATAGTTGGATCCTTCCGGACTCATCCTGGATCTCTACAAATGATGCTTTTCCCATAATCCTCCTAGACATGATTCGACCCGCTATTTGGATCCCTTCAAATCCAGCTGCACCCTCTGAAAATCCCTCTTTTACCTTGGAAGAACTTGAAGTTATTTCAAATCCAGCTGCCGGAAAGGGATCGATCCCCAGACCACGTATTTCCTGAAGGGCTTGCCTTCTAATTATTTCCTGTTCGCTCAATGACATAGTCGTCTTGTTTGAAATTCGAGCAAAAGTAGCTGAAAGCCCTAGAATAGGCAATCAATAAGAGGTCAATAATTAACTTTTTGTTGATATTAATAGGCATTAAATACTGGGATTCATCGTATTTTAGCTTCACAGAAAGAATTAATTACTACCCAAACACACGAAACTACTAAATGGTCCTTCCCTTCCATTTTGGTTTTACTTGTATTGGAATTCCTGATTTTTCTTCTGTTTCCAAGATTCCCAGAACAGTATTCCAAAGCTTGATACATGCGCAATCCAACCAACACCTACTTGGAGCAATGGATTTGAACAAGTAAGACACAAACTACAAGCACGAAAACATGGATTTTAAGGAGCTTCAAACTTTTAGTTCTTTCCAACGCCCTTTTAGGGGGGGTAGGAGAGCTAAAAGGTATCCAAAGGTCTTGTTTATTATCCTGTTCTCTTTTTTTTCCAACATTGGATTCGGCCAAACTACCATTCTAACGGCTCCGGGTGCATCTTATAATGATTCAGACGGTCCAACTGGACCTGATATTTACTCGGTAGATATTTCTTGTTGTTCTTCAGTTTCATTTTCTTTTGATTATGCGTTTTCCTTGCCATGGGAAGGAGATGGCAATATGGAATATTGCGATGAGATATCCAGTAGTGGACAACCCTCGTGTTTTACTACAGGATCCCTATGTGCTTGTGATCCAAGTACCCCACTTGCGGGATCATGCAACGGCTGTTGGGATTTTCTCTGGGCTCAATTTTTTCTGGATGGCTCAAATGTTGGATCTGAACTTATCGGAGATTCAGGAACGACAAATGCTGAACAAGTGGGTACTATTACAAGTGGACCACTATGCACAAATGGAGCCACCAATGCTTCCATGGAATTTGTGACCCAAACCTGGGCGTCAGAAGAGACAGCGTCCTTCTTCAATATTGCAATTATTTGTTGGCAAGCGGTTCCATCGGTTGTAACTAATGACCCAATATGTGGAAGCGAAAATCTTACATTGGATGGTTCTGCCTGTGATAATGGAGATGTGGTAAGTTGGCAATGGACCAATACCGGAACCGGTGTAATAAACAATCCAGCTGGTCAAAACACATTTGCCACTGGTGCTCAAAATGGGGAGATGTATACTTTGACAACCACCGACATTAATGGTTGTAGTGATACTGAAACGGTATCGGTTGTTGTAAACCCTGGGCCT
This sequence comes from Saprospiraceae bacterium, assembly GCA_013002475.1. Lineage (GTDB taxonomy): Bacteria > Bacteroidota > Bacteroidia > Chitinophagales > Saprospiraceae > JABDJM01. The sequence goes on from JABDJM010000301.1 coordinate 1,830, forward strand.
ACTACGGTTCCTGGAGTTACCTTAACGGAATGTGATGAGGGTGGAGGATCTGCCACATTCGATCTTACCTCGGCAAACGCAGCTGTTTCTGGTGGCGTCGGGACTGTTGCCTGGTTTACAGACCTGGCCGGAACCATACCAGCTGTTCCTGCCACTTCCTTTTCTGCCACAAATGGAACAATTGTTTATGCACAAGTAACTTTTGCAGGCTGTTCAGCTCTTGAACCGGTCACATTAATCGTAGATCCCCTGATCACTGTTAATGCAGGACCGGATCAATCCTCTTGTGGGAACGCTACTGTTTCCCTAGCTGCCACTACTACACCTGTTGGCACACCGATACTATGGACTACACCAGGTGATGGAACATTCGGGAATCCAAATTCTCCGATCACCGGGTATGTACCAGGTCTAGGCGACATCGCTGCTGGTTTTGTTGTTCTGACTATCACACCCACTGGCGGTGGCAGTTGTGTGGGTCCACCGGATCAATTGACGATAACAATTGGTGACCCACCTACCGCAGATGCAGGAGGGCCCTATAC
>JABDJM010000303.1 GCA_013002475.1 Saprospiraceae bacterium
GGTAAACAAACTTGCGATGAGTCAAATGGGACGCCTTAGAAAAACAATGGTCTATGACAGGAACACGCAAATGGTGGAGAGCTTTTTAAGCATTGCAAAGGGAACAACTCTTTTTGCTGCGGTCGGAGGAGGCCATTTGTATGGAAGGAAGGGCATGCTCCCCATGCTAAAACATAGTGGCTGCCGGATAAGACCGGTTAAACCCTTACATAGTAATCCTGTTTCATAAACACTCATCGCTAGAATGGTCCCCTTTATCTAATTGTCTTCGGAGAACAAAAAATCTAATCGATCTTGTAATCCATTTAGGACTTTTATTCGTTCTATAATCAATATGAAAATGCGCCTCTCTCCAAAGCTGGTCTCTATCATAGGATTTCTTCTCTTTTGGCAGATTGGACAAGCCCAAACAGTGACGCTTAGCGGATATGTGAAGGACGAGGCCACAGGGGAGTCCTTACCCTTTGCCAATATCATTAATAAAGCAAATCCAACGCTTGGGACCAGTTCTAATGCCTATGGGTTCTATTCCCTGAGTCTGCCAAAAGGAGATTACGATATCACTTATTCTTACCTGGGCTACAATGACCTGGTTCAGACTTTTTCTTTGCAGGAAAACAAAAGTTTTGACGCCGAATTAAGGCAAGGCATTCAACTTGAGGAACTCTTGGTGACTGCGAAAGATGAGAAGGAGAATGTGGAAAGTACAGAAATGGGTACCATAGAACTTCCTGTCGAAAAGATAAAGGCCATTCCTGCCCTGATGGGCGAAGTGGATGTGCTAAAGACTCTTCAACTCCTTCCCGGTGTAATGTCCGCCGGAGAGGGGACATCAGGGTTTTATGTCAGAGGAGGCGGACCCGATCAAAATCTGATTCTTCTTGACGAGGCTGTAGTGTATAACTCTGGTCATTTGCTAGGTTTCTTTTCAGTATTTAATGCAGATGCGATTAAGAATACCACCTTGATTAAAGGAAGCATGCCTGCTGCCTATGGAGGAAGGTTGTCCTCCGTGGTGGATATCCAAATGAAAGAAGGCAATATGAAAAATTATAGCCTTGAAGGGGGAATTGGCTTGATATCTACCAGATTGACGGCTCAAGGGCCGATCGTACGGGATAAGTCTTCCTTTATTGTTTCGGGCCGGAGGACCTATGGCTTTGATCTGGCTCAGCCGGCACTGAAGGGAGGGAATTTGGAAGGGACGAACTATTATTTCTATGATCTAAACACGAAAGTAAACTATCGCTTCTCAGACAAGGACAGACTGTATTTAAGTGGATACTTTGGAAGAGACGTTTTTGTTTTTAAGCAAAAAACGAGGGACCTATTTTTTCGCCTTCCCTATGGAAATTCAACAGCGACCCTTCGCTGGAATCATTTGTTTAATGATAAGCTGTTCATGAATGTTTCTGCTATTTACAATGATTACGATTTTTCTCTGGAAGGCGGGCAAACAGATTTTTCTGTGAAGGTTTTTTCGGGAGTAAGAGACTATAATGGAAAAATTGATTTTGATTATTACCCAAACCCGAAGCATAATATCCGTTTTGGAGCTAATTATACCTACCACAAACTCACTCCCAATATCGCTAACGCAACTAGCGGGGATGATGTGTTTTCCTCAGATCTTGAATCCAAGTTCGCCAATGAAACCGCTTTCTACCTGCAGGATGATATCAAGGTAAATCCCTGGTTGAGTACCAATGTTGGACTACGTTTTTCCATGTTCACCCAATTGGGGCCCTATACAAGTCCACTTTCGGGAGAGCGATTTGAAAAAGGAGATCCGGTAACCACCTACACTGGCCTGGAACCCAGAGCCTCGGCTAAAGTATCCTTGTCAGAAACCTCTTCAATTAAAGCGGGCATCAGCTATAATTATCAGTACCTGCACCTTGTCTCCAATTCGGCGAGTACCCTGCCGACAGACATTTGGGTTCCTAGTACAGAATTAGTAAAACCTCAAAAGGGGCTTCAATATGGGCTTGGCTATTTCAAAAACCTCTTCGATAATAAGTTTGAAACAAGTGTTGAACTCTATTACAAGGATTTGCAAAACCAGATCGACTACGGCGAATCCTTCGTAGATGATCCGGCCGTTGATGTTGAGAATGAGTTTGTCTTTGGAGATGGTTGGTCTTACGGAGCGGAATTTTTTGCACGAAAAAACCTGGGTGCTTTAACCGGTTGGATAGGGTATACACTCAGTAAAACAGAAAGGCAATTCCCGGATATAAAAAGAGGGGAGGTGTACCCAGCTAAATTTGATCGAAGACACGATCTCTCAGTTGTGGCCAACTATGAGCTTAACGATAAATGGCAATTTGGGGGTGTCTTTGTCTTTGGGACAGGGAATACTTACACTCCTTTAAGGTCATTTTATCTGATCGAACAAAATTTTCAAACGAGATACGGGGACCGGAATTCAGCCCGGATCGATGATTATCATCGCTTAGATTTGTCTGCTACCTGGACTCCAAAAGGAAGGTCATTTAAAGGCTACGCAAGTAGCTGGACTTTTTCCATGTACAATACCTACAATAGGCTAAACCCCTTCTTCATTTACTATACAGCCGAAACCGAAGATAATTTAGCGGGGGCCTCCGGGACGGCTGTGAAGGTTGCCATTTTTCCTGTGATACCTTCCATTACCTGGAATTTCAAATTTTCAACTGATCGAAAAAATGAAAAATAGATCCATACTATTATTGCTGCTTCTAGGGCTCGGGCTGGTTGCTTGTGAAACAGAGTTTACCCCGGACGACGCAGACCTGGATCCTGAGATCGTTGTAGAAGGATTCATAGAAGCTGGCGATGAAGCTCTGCCGCCATTTGTGTTGCTTACCAGATCAGTTCCCTTTTTCTCGAGCTTTGATCCAGACGAGTTCAATAATCTCTTTGTTCATGACGCAGAGGTGGTGGTAACAGATGACCTGAATACTTATTCCCTTGAGGAGTTTTGCGTAGAAGATATTCCGGAACCCTTGCGTGAGGCTGTTCTTGCTTTGCTAGGCATTAATATTCAACCTGATGAGGAACTGCCTAATTTTTGTGCCTATGTTGATACGACAGGAACACTCCAGGGGCAGATCGGAAAGACTTATGACCTTAGTATTGAGGTTGAGGGGAAAATGATCACCGCAAGTACTACCATACCAGAACCGGTCCCTCTGTTTGATATATATTTTCAAAAGCCTACGGAGTTTAGTCCGGACAGCCTTCTGGAGCTCAGATGTTCAATTGATGATCCTGGAGGCCGGGCAGATTACTACCGATATCTGACCGAGATCAATAATGAAGGATTTGTGGCTCCTTTTCAATCTGCGACCGATGATGCTTTTTTTGATGGGCAAAGTTTCGAGTTTGTTCTTTCAAAAGCAGAATCCAGGATCGACCCTCCGGGAATAGATACTTTTGGCTTATTCACCCTGGGTGATACAGCCCGGATCAAATGGTGTACCATAGATGAAGCTCATTATCGCTTCTGGAGTACCCTGGAATTTAATGCCGTAAGTCAGGGTCCTTTCAGCTCCTACACTATTGTTGATACTAATGTCGAGGGTGGTATTGGCGTTTGGGGCGGATATGCCGTCCGGATATATGAATCCATCGTGGAGTAGATCCCTATATTTGCAGTCCAATAAAAAATTATGAAAAAATCGACCATAGAGATCAATATCTCCTTAGACGAAAAGAGCCTACCAGAAAATATTTTTTGGCAAAATAGATCTGAGGGCGCCGGGCAGGATGCAAAGGCCATGCTTGTGAGCTTTTTCGACAAAGAAAGCCTGGAAACATTAAAAATAGATCTATGGACTAAGGATATGCAAATCAATGAGATGGATCGATTTATGTACCATTCCCTTAGAGGCTTGGCAGATACCTATTTCAATGCCACCCGGAATCAAAAACTGGCCACTGAAATGCGAAAATTTGTTCAATATTTCGGAGAGCAGACCGAGATCCTGGCTAAAGAGTAGGGCCTTGGCACGCTTTTTTCAATTGGTATGTCTGTTAAAACAACCATACCATGAAAAACAAGATCTTAAAAACCACAGGCTATACTCTTGCCTGGTTCACAGGAATTTCCGTTTACTTTTTCCTTTTTCAACTTATTCAGTCTAATCCTTATATGGGATTAAGTGCTGTAGGCTGCCTAACATTTATGATGGGTGCCTTCATTCACGAAAACCGCCTTTTCGCCAGCTAAAAAAAGGTTTCCTGTAGCTTTCATTTCCCTTGAACTCTTCTCAGGACAAGTCTTTTCATTTCAGTCCACGGTAATTCGATTTTCTCGGATCTACCTATCCGAATTTTTCTATTTTTGCGCCCGGTGAGGGTCGTATGGCTAGCTCCTCCTGAACTCCCCCAGGGCAGAAATGCAGCAAGGGTAGGGGGTTGAGCGGTTCGATACGATTCCTCACTACTTTCACTCTCACCAAAACACCTTCCATGAGATTTTTTATCGATACGGCTAACCTGGATCAGATCAAGGAGGCCAAGGATCTTGGCATTTTAGATGGAGTTACTACTAATCCATCACTCATGGCAAAAGAAGGCATTTCAGGTCATGACAATATTATCAACCAT
>JABDJM010000362.1 GCA_013002475.1 Saprospiraceae bacterium
CTTGATATCTTTTCCTATCAATTTCCTATCCCGCAGATCATCTATGGCTTGTTTACATATTTCTACTGATTCCGGATACTCGGCGCGGATATACAAGATTCCGTATTCGGCTCCGGTTACAAATCCGGAAACCATCATACCTAGTAGCACCGAATGCGGCTGCTTCTCTAAAAGATATCGGTCAGAAAATGCTCCTGGATCTCCCTCGTCCGCATTGCAAATAATGAATTTGGTGTCGCCGGGTTCTTTCGCACAAAACTCCAACTTCAAGCCCATTGGAAAACCTGCTCCTCCTCTTCCCCGGACATTAGATTTTTTGATCTCCTCAAGTACTTCAGCAGGATCCTTTTTTATGGCCTCCAGAAAAGGCACATAGTAGGTTTCTATTCCGGGAAATTCGGCTGTCAAAATTTGAGGCCCGGAATGGGCAACACGATAATCGTCTATATTTTTATCCTGGCCATTTTGGATCACGTCATTGACCGGACTTTTATTTCCAGAATAATTTTTTCCGTCATAATGAAAGGCTGAATTCTCATGGCAGCGGCCAAGGCAGGTCATATGTCCGATCTCCTCTGCTTTGAACTGGCCTTTTAGATCTTCAATAAGTGCCTCCTGGGTTCCGGCGCACAAACAAGCTGTTCCATTACAGACATAGACTTTTTTGCCTTTATTGTCTTCTTTCAGAAAATCGTAAAAAGAAGCGGTGCCAAAAGCATTTGCAGAGCCAACCAGAAATTCCTGGGCTAGTTTCTCCATTTCTTCGGGCTTTGGCGTCCCATCCTCAATAGCTAATTCGCCCAATCTGCTGAACAGATTATCCGATAGTCCCTTCCTTCCTGAAAGCTCGCTTAAGTTTTTTGACATTTATCAAAATTATGGAGGAATAAGATAGGTAAAGCATCCAATTTACTGAAACATGGAACCTTATTTCATTAGGTATTAGAAGGGAGCAGACCTCTTCTTTGAGATAGTATTTTGAGAAATCTTAATATCAGGACCGCAGCAAACAGAGTAAAGAGTACATAATACTGATCCTTGGTGATGACGTTTCGGAAATAGGATCTGAAAAAAATAAACCATATCCAATACCCGCCGATGACGTGAAGCAACTTCCAGCTGCGTGGATTTAATCTTTTCCTTATCCCGGGAAAGGTGGTTAGAACCATGCCATACATCAACAAATATGCGAGACTTCCACCCAACAAGGAGCTTGTTTTTGCCAATGAGAAAACCGGATGGATCTCTTGCTGTAACCAGATCAAAAAGAAAAGGTGGAAGGTGTGAAAAGTAGCAAACGCCAATCCCAAATGAGGCCTGAATTTTAGAAGCTTGGCTGTTGTGGTTCTCGGGAAAAAATAGTGCAAAGAAGAAGCTGCGAAGGCGAAGGCGAAAAGGGTGGCAGCGATCTTAGCAGTCCAACGGATGAGGATACGGATTGACTCTTCTTCAGTTCCAAAAAAGTAGATATGGATCAGGGTCCAGACGACCAAAAGGATCGACAATAAGCCAATGACCCAGAAGTACTCTAAGCTTTTTGATGCTCTATTCATTTAATAGGCATGCTTACCTCGGTGCCAACCATTTTTACCGAGATACTTTTTACCATCCTCTGCTGCCGGTTCCTCCAGATGAGTGCCCATGCTGTCGTTCCAACGATTTAGATAGCCAAAGAGCGCAACTACACCCAGGATTTCTACGACTTCTCCGTCGTCCCAATGCTTCCGAAGATTTTCGGAGATCTCATCCGTCACAGCATTGGGGATAGAGGAAGCGGCAATAGCAAAATCAAAAACGGCTCGCTCCGCTTCAGAAAAAGCAGGGTAAGTTTTGTACTCCCAGATATTATTAAGCTTGTCCTGCTCGGACCCATATCGCTCCGCTGCTCTGATGGCATGTGCCTCACAATACCGGCATCCTGCCGTCCGGCTTGCCAGGTAGGCAAGTAAGCGTTTCAAACCGCTGGTCACCCGACCTTTGTTCTCCATAACAGCCTGGTTCATCTCCAAAAAGGCACTGGCAATTCTTGGCCTGTGCATCATAGTAAAAAGGCTGTTAGGAGTAAAGCCCAAAGTCTCTTCATAAAAAACAGCCATTTCTTCGGCTTCCTTATTGGCGTTTCGGTCCAGGGGATATATAAGTGGTCTTTTCATCATTCATTTTTTGCATGACGAAGCTAATTAAATCCTTTATGTTAATTCCGAAACATTGCTACTGTTGATTGGCCCTGCATCCCCTAGGTCATCATTGGATAATCCTTTAAGAAGGGTATCCGTTTCTACATATAATAACTCAATCGCTTCAATTAAATTTTCGCAAATCTCCGATACTAGATCACTATCATTTGAGAGTGAAGTCCCCTCTTGGCTACTTATTTGATTATTTCTTATCCCTTCATCCAGGGTTCCATCTACAAGGATATCTTTTTGCCTGACTTTTGATTTTAGCCTCTCTAGGTTTTGCAAATGAACTTGTGGATTTTCGACAGTAGAAATTTTGTGGATCTCTCTTAGTACCCGCGTGATCTTTTTTCTAAAGCGGTGATAAGCTTTTTGGACTAGTATGTTTTCGGAGGTTACCGAATGGTCCATACTTTTCTGAAGTTGCTTTGCTTTTTTAATCGCTTTAACCATATGCCGGTTAGCGAGCTTTGCCTTGTTTATGATCTGGGATTTTGTGGGAGGCAAATGAAATTTTGAGTTGACTTGGGTACAATATTCAACAATTTTACTGTAGATGTTTTTAACCTTACGGTAATACAGCTCATCCACATCAACCTCAATAATCTTGTCCGAAGATTTCACCACCTTCTTTGTTTTTATTTCAGATCGGATTTCCTTCCTGTGCAGATTAGCACTGTGGGCAATGATCTTAAAGGTGGGGCCCTCCAGCAACCTTTTTGATTCCAGCAATATGACTTGAATTGCCGTTTGGGGATATTTTAAAGATCCCTTATCTAAATATTTTGGCTGATCAACTGCAAGGATCTCTTCTTTTTGCGGAACCATCCAGCCAACGACCCTTGCAATCAACCGGACCCACCAGATCAATAGAAAAGTGTTAATTATATTGAAGCTTGTGTGGAACACGGATAGAGCTACTGGGACGTCCTTTGGAGAACGAAAAGGGGAAGATCCACCGTCCAATTGGACAAACCACTCCACCCCCCTTAAAAAGGGTTGAATGAGAATGACCATCCATACTACTCCAAGGACATTAAAAATCAAATGTGCTCTGGCTGTTCTTTTTGCTGAATAATTCCCGACAATCGCAGCCAGATTTGCTGTAATGGTTGTTCCCAGGTTTTCCCCAAGTACCATCGCAGCCGCCATATCAAAAGGAATCCACCCTTCATGACACATGACCAAGGTAAGCGCCATAGTCGCGCTGGAAGATTGAATTATGATCGTTAAGGCTGTACCGATCAGCAAAAACAAAAGAACAGACCAAAACCCAAGATCTGTATAAGCTTTCAACCACTCCAGTATTTCAGGATGCTGTTTAATATCGGGGACAGAATCTTTTAAGAATTGTAAACCAATAAACAGGATTGCAAACCCAACAATAAATAGTCCCCATTGCTTGACTTTGTTTTTCTTTGAAAAGGTCAGGAAAAATCCAACCCCTGCAAGAGGAAGGGCCAATGCTGACATACTTACCTTAAAACCAAGAATGGTTATCAACCAAGCCGTAACCGTTGTACCAATGTTTGCCCCCATAATGACCCCAATCGATTCAGTAAGGGTAAGCAATGAAGCATTTGCAAAACTTACTACCATGAGGGTAGTCGCAGAAGAGGATTGAATGACTGAAGTGATCAAGAAACCGGTAAAGACTGCAAGAACTCTATTAGAGGTCATACTGGCAAGGATTTCCCTAAGTCGGTCACCCACAACCTCTGTGAGGGCATCACTCATCACCTTCATTCCATAGAGAAATAATCCCAGGGATCCTATAAGGGTAAGCACATCACCAAATCCGTAATTCATCTCCTTATCCGGAAAATCTTCTAATAAGCCAGATTAAATAGGCTCAGATATCCATTTATTAAAAGTTTCTAATTTATTACGACAATTCTCTTCCTCCATTTTGTACCGATGCTCGCTTGATTTAGCTCCAAAAGGTAAATTCCTTTTGATAATCCTCGCACATCGATCTGCGCTTGTAAGGTATTTCCCAATACGATTTTTCCACTGGCATCATAAAGAACAAAATTCCAATCAAGCCCGCCCGGAACTTCTACACTTAAATAATCTGATACAGGGTTCGGAAAAACTCTGGGCGCTGATTCAGTAACATTAGAAACAGCAGTCAACAGATCTTCCCCATCACAATCTTCATCAATTCCATTGTCTGGAATTTCTACAGCGTCAGGATCACATGGGTTAAAGGAAATATGAAATTGGCCAAGCTGATCAAAATTGCAACCGCTGCTAAAGGTGATCCTCCCATTTTCTATTTGGGAAGCCGAACAAAGCACCTCCCAATTGTTGAGGTGCTCATTTTCAATTCTGTGAATTAGAACAGCATTGGAAGGGTTTGCAACAATCGAATCCGGAATGTTCATCAAATCATAAAACTCAATGGACTCAATTTCAATGTTCGAGTTGCTTCCATAATTGTTGGCTATCCAGTATTCCTCAGGAAGTATAAACTCATTATAGAGGGAGTCTGGATCGGCTAATAATTTACCAACTACCACCCATCCTTCAGGAACAGGGGAAGAGTTTCCAAATACCAGGTCAACCCCTACAGCCCAAAAATCATGGACTCCGGGTTGATTGATCATTATTGCTTGACTTCCTCCCTGGGCGACTGGGGCAGTCGATATTGTCCGAACCGAGTTACCAACCAGGCTAGCATGCTTGATTCCAATGCGATCCAAGGCACTGCCTGCTGCTTCATTAAACTGATAGTAGTTGATAAGACCAGGAGAACCAATGGTATATTTTGTAAGATGCCGACGACCCCGAAGTTCAACGGTACTTTTGGTATCCTCCCATATACACACCTCGTCGATTTCTCCATTTACATTTCTTCCACCCCATCCTTGATAACTACCGATTTTCAGGGAAGTTAAAAGGACTGGATCAAGATTGACCTCGTGAACAGATTCAATGCCATTTACATATAATTTCATCGAGGTTGGACTTGCTACCATCGCAACGTGAGACCAGACATCTGGGGGTACTACCAAGCCTGAATCCCACCACCAGGCGCCACCTGGCCAATGATAACCCAGCGTATTATTTCCGCCTCTGAAATTTAAGCCTGCAGGCGTTCCATCATTCATGACGATACCCGAATAATCAGGCTGTATACCATTGGGCTTAATCCATGCCGAGATACTCAATTCATTAGCCTCAAAATTCAATTCGTTTATTTGGGCCCAATCGCCATTTCCAAAAACCTGCAATGAATTTCCGGCAAGCCTTTCTGGCTCACATTGACTGGAAACCGAAATCATCGAGGGGATCGTTTTGGTACTGGTATTCCCCTGGCCATCCATCACCGAGAGTGTTACATCATAACTTTCTCCATCGGCTAACAGGGCCCGTGGGTTTCTAATGTCTTCGCCTTCAAACCAAAGTGGTTCCGGGCTTATCGTCCAGGTCCAACTAGCTCCTGCATGGTTCAAAATGGAATGGCAATCAAACTGCACTGTATCTCTGCTACAGGAAATAATATTAGTAGAAGTCATTGGGTAAGCCAAAGGCATAGACTCCTGAGCTAAAGGGGCTTCCCAAAGGCCCCGAACCGATGACATTCTGATTTTACTGTCTTTGTAAAAGGGTTTTAACACGTGCTTTACATCCCCCATCAAAAAGGGAAGACCATCATGATAATCAACCCAATCATTG
>JABDJM010000365.1 GCA_013002475.1 Saprospiraceae bacterium
CACCACAAAGACCGCTATAACTCATAATAGTGCTACCGCTTCCTGGTTCGAAGGCAGTGCCGGGAGCAATATTATTCCCGCAATTATTGAAGGTGTGGTTAGCAGATAATTGGTGACCCATTTCATGACCTGCAATACTTACCGTTACATATTCCAAATTTGAAGAATAATGGCAAGTTACACCTGCGCCTTTATTTGGTCCACAAACAGAACCAAGGTTGGCGATCCCTCCAACATCGGAGCAGTTCGCTGTATAGACATGACCAAAGTCGTAGGCATTTTGACCAATAATAGTATTTAGCACTCCCGTGTTTTGACCCAGAAGGGCACCTCCCATATTGGCTTGTGAATAAGGGTCATTCCCAGGACTAACGTGAATGATCTGATCGCTTTCATTGATAAGTACACCTCGGATTGCAATGTCGCGCTCCCAAATAGAGTTGAGTCTCGCCATTGATATATTCATGGCGGCCAACCCATCAGTTATACTGGAGTTGAATAATTGACTAGTCCATTCTCCAGTACCCGCTATCGCCATCCTATAGATCCTCTCTACTACCACTTCTCCTCCGCTACGTGAAGAAGCATGAAGGGAAGATGTTTCCTCATCTCCTTCTTCAACCCAATCCTGATCCAGGCTTTTGCCTGTGGTTCCGCAACCCAATGAAAGGCCCTCATGATTTTCAGGTTTATGATCCCTGACGAAATAACTCTGTACATACTCGAGATTTCCCATGGCATAAGGATCCAGATAAATGGTTCCTTTTTTAGAATTGATCACACCATGTATTCCAAGTTGGGAAATAACTAACCGAACACTAGAAGAAGAATTATTGATATTGATACCCCGGTAGGATTTGATTCCAGGATAGCGGGCAGAGATCTCTTCCATCATGTTGGGAGATTCAACCATAAGAAATTCAATCCCTTCACCGTCCGGGTAGGGTAGCTTAAGAAGAACCCCCTGATCGATGGATTTTCCAGGCACTTCCATAGGTGCTTCCGACAGACTTCGTTTCAACCCATCGTAGTCAAAGACCAGGCTCCTTGCTTTTTGAGGCACAAGGGTCCTTTGGGTCATCACCTCGCTAGAGATCACTGACTCAGGGATGTCTTCCCAATGTTGACTTTGGCCAAAGCTGAAAAATCCCGGCAGAACCGCCAGGACAACACATATTAACTTATTCATGATGTTTCCCATTGATATCTTACAAATATAAGAACCAGAAGTCTGCATATGAAGAGAGCCGGTCGATATCGACCGGCTCTCTTGTCTATTTTGTTAAACAAACGTCTAAAATTTTACTCCATTTTAACAAACTTAAGAGTTCCCCAGGCCTTTCCTTCTCGGATTCGAAGGAAATATACACCAGCAGGATAATCATTTACCTGAACTTGGAGGCTGCTCGATGAGTTCCAATTGAGTGATTTTAGCACCTGGCCGTTAGCAGAAAGGACCTCCACAAACCTTTCTGAAGGGGATTTGGAAGAGAAAATTTCAACCTGCTCCCTGGTAGGATTCGGAAACAAAGAGTAAGATTCCAGTGACAAACTTTGGACTCCACTGATTGGATCATTGTTGTCGTCAATGCTAATTTGGAAGGTCGTTGGTAGAAGAAAACCTCCCGTTCCATCGGTCACAACAAACACAAAAGAATCTGATGACTCCCCGTTAGGTCCATCCACATATTTTATCGTGTAATCATTAACCTCCTGTTGGGTAAAAGTATCACCAACTCCTAAGCTTGCCCCGGAGAAATTCTCAAGGGTTCCGTTCAGGGGAGCTTCTACTATGGTAAATGTCAATTCACCAGCGGTGTTATCATTGTCCTTTACCTGAAGCTTATCCGGACTTACCCATTGCGCGTCATCCGTTTTAACTGCTAAGACTTCATTGGCTTCAATGAAGGGTCCTTCAGGTTGGAAATCAGAGCATAGTTCAAGACTCCAGGAATTCAGACTTCCGTTATCAAAAGCATCAATCGTGGTTTCTATCTGCAATTTCCAATCACCCAAAGTTCCCTGGCCTGTATAGTTGCTCAACATCCCACCCTCTGGCAAATAACTTTGGCCTGTGTTTGGTGGGCAGGGAATCGGATTGGTAGCCTGATCATCAAATCCGATCAGGATCTTATTATCACCGCCACAATTTTTGTCAAAAAGAGTTTCTTCTCCACCGGTGGGGCTGATCAGTTTAATGATCAAAGAAGTCAGTGGCGTATAATCAATATCCACCAAGCCAACGTTCAGGTCAGAGACTGTACCGTTGATTGCTACTGGTAATATGGATTCAACCACCTGAGTGCTCTGAGGAATGACCAAAGGATCATTCTGAGTAATCATATTACAAGCAAAATTCTCCGTGTGGAAAACACTAACGGGAGTCCAATCGCCTTCTATACAAATATTTCTGGCCCGCACTTGAACGTAGTACAGGGTGTTCTTCTCAAGGGGAATAGGTGGTGTCCAGGTCGTTCCG
>JABDJM010000375.1 GCA_013002475.1 Saprospiraceae bacterium
ACATAAGCCCGAAACTGCTCTAATTGAATATCAAGCAAACCTGGGTCTTGTTTGAATAACCAAAAATAGAATATGAAAAATAAAAGATTGGCTATCAAAAAAACAATAAATCCATCCCGCAGAGCCTGTTTAAAGAGAAGAAGACCATTTTGCTGGTTTTTTACCCTTAGTAAAACCAATAAGATCCCAAGAGCATAAAATACGAGGCTGGCCCAATAGAATCCAATAGAAAGCATGGTTTCAGGGCTTACGGTGTAGGCAACAAAGAAGCTAAGGACGGTTATTAATCCTGTCAAAACGCCTCCATAAATAGCAAGCTTGGAAGTCAACCTAATGGTTTATTGATAAAAGAAATGTTCTCCGTTATGGATTGTACCCAATACTTTCCCCAAAAATGAATGCCCTATTAGCGGAGTATTTTGGGACTTTGACAAAAGATGGCCAGCTCCAAGTGTCCACTCTTCCTGGCAATTGAAAATGGTCAACTCGGCAGGTTCCCCTTGTGCGATCTCAGGCACGCTAAGGCCAAAAATATTTCTGGGTCTTTGGCAAAAGATTTCAAATACATCTTCAGGATCTAAACCTCCTTCAAAAGCCGTTTGAACAACAGGATAACATGATTCTAGACCTATGGAGCCAAACTCAGCACGCGGAAACTCCACGTTTTTTGCTTCAACCTCCAGAGGTCTATGGTTTGAACTTACAAGATCCAAAGTCCCATCCTTTAGTCCTTTTAGCAAGGCTTTTCTATCCCCCTCCTCTCTAAGGGGCGGGGTCACTTTTGTCATTACATCAAAACCTTCCACCGCTTTATCGATCAACAACAAATTTAGGGCAGGAACAGAAGCACTAACATCTAAGCCAGACTTCTTGGCTTGCCTGATTCGACGTAAAGACCCTTTAGAAGAAATATTTAGTACGTGCAATCTGGATTCAGTATGCCTCAGAAGTTCAAGGTCCCTTTCCAACATAAGGTGCTCGGCCAGATCTGGCAGCCCCGTTAAGCCCATCGAGGTGCTGACTTTACCTTCATGCATTTGTCCTCCGGGAGCGATGCTTGCATCATGAGGAGAATTCAAAACCACACCTCCAAAAGATTTTGCGTAAAGCAGGGCACGCATCATCAACCCGGAATGTTGAACAGGTTTTTCCCCATCCGAAAAGCCAATAGCCCCTTCCGAGTGCATATCATAGTACTCAGCAATGTCTTTTCCTTCGCAATGAACCGAGGCAGCTCCTATTGGATGGATATCTACAAGAGATTTTCCATTCTGAGTCATCAGATAACTGACTTCAGACTTTGAATCTATGACCGGGTCGGTATTTGGAAGAACGGCCAGTCTGGTAAATCCCCCAACAGAGGCGGCGGCTTTAAGACTGTTTAGATCTTCACGGTATTCAAATCCAGGGTCTCCACTCATCGCACCAACATCCATCCAACCGGGACTAACAAAAGCCCCTTTGGCTTCAAACACTTCAACCTTTCCCTTAGGGGTAATTCTTGCCTTGATCTCCTGGATGGAGCCATTCTTGATAAGGATGTCCCTTTCTTTATTGTGGTGCTTTGAACCGGGGGAAACAATTGTGGCTTTCCTGATCAGGAGTTGCATTCATCTCAGATTTGATCCGCCAAAAATAGTCAAAAAGAAGAAAGGAGATTGAAGATCAGGCCTTCCAGAATCGGATTAAAAGAGATTCTATCCCAAGGAAAATCAAAGCCAGGATGATACACCAGCGCCAATAGCTGATTCCTTCTGCTTGTTCTCCTACTATTTGGCTCAAATCTGCCCTTGCAGTATTGGATAAAACTGAAAAGCGGTCCTTAGGAAGCTCCGCTAAATCATCTAATCCCAGGTATGCCAGATTGGATTCTTTCCTGTTATAATTAAACCCATAAACAGCCAGGGGAGCTCCTTCTCCTAGTTGAAGATCATAGAACCCTGAGGTATTTAAATTTTCATCGAGGGACAAGACTGTTTTATTTCCCAAATTCCTTTGGCCTGGAATAAACTCACCATTCTGGCCGGAAAGCTTAAAAACAAGGTCCGTTTCGGTTATCTGATTCAGCGTCTCAAGTTGATCATCAAGACCTATGGTGTAGGCAACTTGTCGCGCTCCACTTGAGGAAATAGAAGCTTTATACAAAAGGGGAACAAAGATTTCTGGTATTTGCGGCAGAGTGCTGCTACCCTTTTCAAGAGAGGTAGCCGAAACATAAACTTTCCCATTGCCATAGTTGTATTTGCCCAGGAATGTCTTTCCGTCCCGAAATGAAAGCAGCGGCTCTTCGGCATTGGCAGTGAAATTGGTCAGAGCAAAACTTTTTGAAGCTGTAGGTAATGT
>JABDJM010000398.1 GCA_013002475.1 Saprospiraceae bacterium
GATCAACTGAAGATCGTTAATAAGGAGATCGCTCAGGTTTATATCAGAGACAATAGTAAAAAGAAGTACAATATCTCTGACTCTAAATTCGGAGCACCCAGCCCGGATTTTCAATTCCAGGTTGGATCGCTCGAGAAGTTTGTTGATGACCTGGATGAAATACAGGAGGATGAAAGAATTGATTCATCAGCATGGATCTATCCGGAGTATGTAACTAAACATAACTGGCTAGGGCCTATCCTTTCCTGGACACTTCCGATCTTATTTTTAGTAGCCATTTGGATCTTCATTATGCGCCGCGTTGGTGGTGCTGGTGGAGGACCCGGCGGTCAAATATTTAACATTGGAAAATCCAAGGCTACTCTCTTTGACCAAAATGCCAAAGTCAATGTGACTTTTGAAAATGTAGCCGGATTGGACGAAGCAAAGGAGGAGGTCATGGAAGTTGTTGACTTCTTAAAGAACCCGAAAAAATATACAGCCCTTGGTGGCAAGATCCCCAAAGGTGTGTTATTGGTGGGCCCTCCAGGAACGGGAAAAACTCTGCTTGCCAAGGCCGTTGCCGGTGAGGCAGGTGTACCGTTTTTCTCTATCTCAGGATCTGATTTCGTAGAGATGTTCGTTGGAGTTGGTGCATCCAGAGTGAGAGATCTGTTTAAGCAAGCCAGAGAAAAGGCACCTTGTATAGTTTTCATTGATGAGATCGATGCCATCGGTCGTGCCCGTGGAAAGAGTCAATTCCAGGGTGGTAACGATGAGCGAGAAAATACTCTGAACCAGCTGCTGGTTGAGATGGATGGTTTTAGCACAGACAAAGGAGTAATCCTGATGGCTGCAACCAATCGACCGGATGTACTCGATACTGCCTTGCTTCGCCCTGGGCGCTTTGACAGGCAGATCGGCATCGACCGGCCTGATCTAAGAGGCCGTGAAGCCATCTTCAATGTACACCTTCAAAATATCAAGATCGGACCTTCAGTCAACTCGGTCAATCTTGCTGAAATGACCCCTGGTTTTGCCGGAGCTGACATTGCTAACATTTGCAATGAAGCTGCCTTGATCGCAGCTCGAAGGGGCAAGAGCGAAGTGGACATGGAGGATTTTAATTACGCACTCGACAGGGTGATCGGCGGATTGGAGAAAAAGAATAAGATCATCTCCCCTACAGAGAAAAGGATCATAGCCTACCACGAAGCAGGACATGCCGTTTGTGGTTGGTTCCTCAAACATGCATCACCACTTGTGAAGGTTACAATAGTGCCACGTGGAATAGGAACTTTGGGCTACGCACAATATTTACCTAAAGAAGAATACATCACCCGTTCCGAAGCTTTGCTTGACCGGATGTGTATGACCTTTGGAGGACGAGCTGCTGAGCAAGTCGTCTTTCAAAAGATCTCTACGGGAGCACAAAATGATCTTGATCAGGTTACCAAAATGGCTTACAGTATGGTGGCTGTTTTCGGTATGAATGAAAAAGTAGGTCAGGTTTCTTTCTACGGATTGCAACAGGATCAATTCCAAAAGCCTTACTCAGATGACACTGCCTTCATGATCGATGAAGAGGTACGTAAACTGGTTGATTCGCAATACGAGAGAGCACAAAAGCTTTTGAAGGAGCGAAGGAATGAGCTGGAGATCCTGGCAAACGCCCTCCTGGAAAATGAGGTGCTTCTGAAGTCTGATGTTGAGAAGTTGATTGGTCCAAGACCGTATTCAGATCCTGAAAAGGCTCCAGAAACTTCTACTCCGGATTATGAGGTTTCAAAGGAGGAAAGTAAGGTGAATGGAGAGGCTGCTTCTGAGGAAGAAGTGGATTAATTCAGCAGAGCTTCCTTAGTGGCCTTCATGGGAATGGCAATGCATTTCTTCTCCATGTAGTCCATCATTTCACGGACGAGCCTTTGGGTATCTGCATCTTTTGCAGCGAAACGATCTCTGAATACATTCTCCAGAGCATTTTCTTTGACATTTTTTATCTCTGTCGGAATGTCCTTTAGGGCAACTTCAATGGCCCTCTCCTTATAGATCGCTAGAAAATTCTTTAAAGCCTTTTCAACTATAATTTCACTCAGGGAAATCTCGGAACGTCGGAAGGATAAGTTTTCTTTAGCCAATTGCTTTAGATCCTCAATTGTGACCAGTTGTTGTTCACTTTTGATAGCCCCTGTTTCTACCCCACCCGGAACTGACAGGTCAATAATTAAAGGTTCGTTTTCTCCTCTTATCGAATCCAAAACTACTTCTGTGACTATTGGCTCTGGAGATCCTGTGCAAAGTAGGAGTGCTTCTGGTATAACTTCTTGTTGGGGTAGATCCTCCAAAGGTGCATGTTCCCAGGAGTATTTTTCGGCCAGGATAGATGCCTTTTCGACTGTCCGGTTAAAAACGCTTACGTTTTGATAACCTGCTTTGCTAAGATATTTGGCCATCAGGATATTCGTCTCCCCTGCCCCGATCAAGAAGACTTGAGCATCCTTGTTCGCTACCTTTTCAATAAATTTTCGGAAAGCCAGGGAAACTACTGACACTGGTTTTTCGGCAATTTTGGTATTGGAGAAAACCTCCTTCCCACAAACGATGGCCCTTTCGCAAAGTAGCCTAAGGTTATCGTCGATCAATCCATGCTGCCTGGCATTTTCAAAGGATTTCTTCATCTGACCGAGGATCTCTCTTTCTCCTACAACTAGAGACTCCAGTGATGAACAGACCCGGAAAATATGCTCAACGGCTTTTATTCCATTCTTTGTCTTCACCTGAATCCGGATCTTTTCCCTATTGAGTTGAGGATTGATCCTTTGGAAGAAGTTCATGACAAAGTCCTCTGGAAGCTGAGTCTTGATATAAAAGCAATACAGAACTCTGTTGCAGGTCGCATTGTAAAAAAGACCCTTTAGATCAAACTCGTTTTGTAAAGCTGGGAGATCCTCTTCCTGGGCAAAATATTGTGAAAGATCCGTTATCGGAGTCTCGTTAAAATCAACAGTAAAAAGGTGAAAATGACGTAGCAAGCTTCAGATTTAACTTCACAACAAATCTAAGGTCTGGGATAAAATTCTTTGTCATCTGGTTGTAAACAACTGCGATGGGCAATGACCTACGGGCTTTGAGCAATGGTCAGTGCTGAGGGCTTGGTAAGCCTGAAGGACCTGCCTGCCGGTCACCGGCGGCCAAAGCCTTTGGCGACGGCACGCAGGCAGGTTGCCAAGCCCGGAATAATAAATGTTCAGCGTAGATTCCGGTCTAGGCTGAACATTGCTTTAGAGATTCCTTCCTGTCTTGATGGCTCGGAAATTAAGATTGCGCTCCTCTGGAGCTCGATCATTTAAAATCTAATTTGCTAGAAAAATTACGCCCCTCCGGGGCTAAATGCAATTGATCATTTAAGCTAGGAAGCATATGTCCATACCTAAGCCATAGAGGCCTCTTGGGTTGAAGTCCCTAAGTATTGGTAAGCCTGAAAGGACCTGCCTGCCGGTCACCGGCGGCCAAAGCCTTTGGCGACGGCAGGCAGGCAGGTTGCCAAGCCCGGAATACTAGCCACTAAGACCACGAAGGGAGGCATCGCCTGTATAATTAGAAAAGTTGGGCGTAGACCGGAATCTACGCCCAACTTTTATATTTTATCTACGCCCAACTTTTTTTTGTGACGTTAGCCTTTTTTCAACAGGCGGAGCCGATTCAACCACTTTCAACGCGCGAAGCGCACTTAAACGGCCGAAGGCCTCTACACTTCCTCCTGACTCTTTACCAACAACTGGAAACCATTGCCATGGATATTGACGATTTCAATGTTACTATCCTGCTTTAGATACTTTCGAAGCTTGGTGACAAAGACATCCATGGATCGCGCAGTGAAGTAATTGTCCTCACCCCAGATCTCCGTTAGGGCTTTTGACCTTGGCAGAATGTCATTCAGATGAAGGCAAAACATTTTTAGAAGCTGAGCCTCCTTTGGAGAAAGCTTGGATTTATCTACTTCCTCACCGGCATCATTCCGGAGAGTTAATATGCGTAGTGGAAAGTTGAAGTGGTAATTCCCAACCTCAAATTCTTTGACTTCAGATTTTGGATCTGCGACTGCTTTGCTTCGCTTAAGGATCGCCTGGATCCTATAGAGCAATTCTTCCGAATTGAAAGGTTTTGAAATATAATCGTCTGCTCCGATCTTGAACCCTTTCAAAACATCTTCCTTCATGGTTTTTGCTGTCAGGAAAATGATAGGAACAGAGCCATTGGCTTCCCTGACATCTGCCGCCAGAGTGAATCCATCTTTCTTGGGCATCATGACATCAAAAATGCAAAGATCAAAAGTACCATCATTGAACTTTTGAAGACCGGCCTCACCATCAGTGGCCAGGGTCACATCGTATTCGTGCATTTCAAGATATGAGCGAAGTACATCGCCAAAATTCTGATCGTCTTCAACCAGGAGAATTCGATTATTCGTTTCTAAAGTCATGATGGATCGTTTTTCTGTTAAGTTAACGCAGGACCAGGGTCCTATTATCTATTTTCGACCTGAAAAGGAAAAAACAGGATAAAACTGGATCCTTTTCCTAGTTCAGATTTTACATCTATTTGGCCCTTATGGGCAGTCATCAGAGCCTTTACATAACTCAGGCCTAATCCAAATCCTTTGATATTGTGCAGGTCACCTGTATGTACCCTATAAAACTTATCAAAGATGTGTTTTCGTGCCTCCTTGCCCATTCCGAGCCCATTATCTTTTACAATGACCTCAACTCCATTAGGAACGTTGCGTGTGGTCACCGATATTTCTGGTTTTTCTGGGGAGTATTTATTGGCATTATCTAAGAGGTTGTGGATGATATTGCTGATATGGGTCACATCACCCTCAATTGTGGGTATTGAGGCTTTCAATATCGCTTCCACTGTACCTTCTTTTTTCTCCACCTGCAGGCTTGAATGACCTACAGCCTGAGCCACAACTTCATTCAAATTGACAGGGGTCAGATTCAACTGAAATTCCCGCTTGTCCAGCACCGCCATTTGCAATACTTTTTCCACCTGGGAATTCATCCTCTTATTCTCTTGACGGATGATATTGGCAAAACGTTTCACTTTATCTGGCGAACCACTGATCATCGGGCTGCTAATACTATCGGCAGCAAGGCTAATGGTGGCGATCGGGGTCTTAAATTCGTGGGTCATATTATTGATGAAGTCGGTCTTCATCTCTCCCAGTTTTTTCTGACGGAAAATGGTCATGATGGTGTAGTAGAAACTACCCATTATGATGATGGTAAAAAGAATAGACAGAAATAATGGCCAAAATACCTGACCAAACAGGAGACTTCTTTGCCCTGGAAAGCCAATCATTAGCAGTCCCGGCGGGATCAAATCATCAGGATATAATTCAGCTTTGTAAGGGCTGTTTTGCAATTGATTCCATTGTGCAGGATTTTGCCCAACCTCATCCTCAACCAAATAGTGTCCGTCTGCTATAACAAAGCTTTCTTGCGTATTGGAAAAAACGCCGTAGGAAAATTCGTGCCGTATCCCTCTTTTTTCAAACTCCTTCTCCAGGTAGGTGTCCAACTTTGAGAGATCAATCCGATCCACCAACTTCCGGGGATTTATCAACTGACTCATGGGAGAGGATCCGTAATATTTCACTTTGATCTTCCACTGCAACTCATCCAGTTCCTCTTGTGAACAATTGGGACAATCACATTTCACATTTCCGTCCTTATCCTTTCTGCAATATATATCTGCTTCTGAAAAAATCTTTCCACTTCCTGCGGCTGCCTCAGTTAGCATCTGAAGTCTCGCCTCCTCACGAAAATTTAATGGTTGAACGGAACTGTTTTCCAGATTTAGAACATCGGATATATGAGCCTGATCTTCATCTGCGTCTAATTTATCGATCACCTTGGAAAGGGCTGATAACACAGAATTTTCGAACTCCTCTTGTTTCAACTTCAAGGCTCCGCTGATCCAATAGAACTGCAAGGCACCTACGCCAACAACAGCGCAGGACATAAGACCAATTATCAACCAGATTGCCTTCTTATTCATCTTTGTTTAGATGCTTTCACCAAAATTAACCATTGTGGAAGGGCGGGATTTTATTTTAACGAAGATTTAACCCTTATCCGGTCTGGACTGATCCCACCTTTAATTCAATGAAAATCTGACAGTTACCCCGGCTGAGGTGTTTGAAGTCGGGAACCCTAGACTTGTCTTTGGAGTCGTACTTCTGTGATCGAAAAACAACCTTACATTAAGCCTTTCACTGACATCATAATCGACTGATGGACTGATTGTCAAAGTCCGGGCTCCACGGGTCTCCTCTGAAAAATCCTGATCCAATGAGTGGTTTAAGGTTACATCATCCCGAAGAGCAAAATCGAATTGGAAGTTCAGATCGCTTCCTTTAGCAGTGCCCTGAGATTTATCATCCTCATTATCACTATCAGTTTTAGGCTTCCTGGATCGACGGGAAGAGTTTTTCTTTTTGCCTCCCTTTCCATAGAACATAGGGATGTATACATTCTGCATAGTGTAACCAAATCCTACCACGTACTCTTCCGTTTGCTGTTCGCTTAGGACAAAGTTTGAGAAGCTCATGGACAGGTTCCTGGCTTTCTTGAAGTCCACATTGAAATCCATTCCTCCTTTGGTCTTTATGGAAAGTCCCAGCAAGGGAGAAAAGGCTTCATCGATCACCATGTTAGGTACCTGGAACCTGGAATAATAATTACTATTATCATCCTTCGCCTGAGGAAGATCATTATTGAAGGCCTGATCATTGTTGAAACTATTGACCGTTAGGGAAGAGCGATAACCATGGCTCAATTTTACGGATTGGAAGATATCACGAAGGTTGCCAATTTTGGTAAGCCCGTTGTAAGTAAGGTTCCAATTAATCCTTGGGAGAGTATTGAAAAGAGGTTTTGAAAAATCCTCATCAATTTCCATGGTATTCGCATCGAAGCCTGAATAGGCAGCAAGGAAAGCTGGTACCAAAACTGACTCTTGTACCCGACCATAGCCTTCGGAATAGGCAACCTCTTCCTCATTATCATGTATACCAAAACCCAGCCTATTGGAAATTACGGCCCGGTTGTCTTCAAACTCGGCAAAGAGATCATCCGTATCTCTGCCAAAGAGTGTCCGCATAGCAAAGTAACTGATCTCAAAGGATCCTATCGTTTGCAAATCACGGTGGTCGAAAGTTCCGGGAGGAACTCCTTCATCGTGAAAATCCTTAAAGAGGAGGAGCTTATTTTCATCAAAGCGCCGATTCGCTTCCAGCTCTATCCTAAAATCGTTGAAAGGTTCAAGTGATAACTTGGCATCAACATTCTGAGAGTAGCTTTGCGAAACCCTTTGATTCTGAAAGAGGTTTCCACTGATCCAACC
>JABDJM010000400.1 GCA_013002475.1 Saprospiraceae bacterium
CTTGATAACTCGGGCGGTTGTTGTGCTACTTGGCGTAATCACCTGGATTATATAAACCCTGGAACCGAGTTGCTGAAGATCGTTAAACTCAAGTTTATTATTCCCGGTATTAAGAGGCAAGGAATGATAACTCCTTACCTGCTTCCCGCCGGTATCCAAAATCCTGACAAGGCTTTTTTCTGCAACATTATGTTCAAACTCCACTGTAAGTTGTCCGGAAAATGGGTTTGGCCAAACCTTAATTGGATGGGCCGTCCTTGGTTCAAAGATTCCTGTCGGACAGACCGTAGAGTATGTGAATACATCTGAAAGTCCACTTTCATCATTTTGACAAACAGATTTGATCTGAAAATCATACTCAGTACACTCGCCTAGTCCAAAGAAGGTTAGTGAATTGTCGGTGGTTGCCTGGGACATCCAGGTAAGGCTATCTACATTTTTCCAGAATACTTCAAAACCAATGGCCAGTGGATCTCCATCCCAACCAACAGTGATCTCTGTCTCTGCAGAGCCCAAAGAATCGATCGTCCCAGGTGCTAAACAGGGGCAAGGGATATTTATGCTTAATACTTCTGATGGAGAGCCTATGATCCCGGAACAAATAGTGGTTATCCGAACCTCGTAATCACCACAATCATCAAATGGTGGGATTGGGAATGGATTATCTGATGTTTGATAGGAGGTCCAGTCGTTTTGGCCCTGCTGCGATACATCGATCAAAAATGCCTCTGCATTTGTTGGATTATCCCAGGAGAGGGAAGCCGCATTCCCCTGAACAGCCGCAGCGAGGTTTAACGGGGCGGCACAATCATAGCTGCCATCGTTTATAATTACACAATAATCTTCAACCTCTCCTTCATATTGACTATCACAGGCTCCCAGGAGGTTAGTTTGAAAGCTAACCTTTACCCGCATTCTGGTAAGTCCAGGAAGTGCAGTTTCAGGGATAACAAAATTCCCGCTTACAACTTCTACTTCAGCATCATTTAATATGATCTCATCCTCGGTAAATTCTCCATCCTGATTATAGTCGATCCAGGCAACTACATTTTCTGTAAATGAATTTTGTTGATACCCTATGGTCGCCTGAATTTCGTTTGTGGAAAATGGCTCAAAGAGCAATATCGGGCTTGAGAATAACGCATAGCCGCCATTGTCCCCTGATTCGTTTGTATAAGAATTTATGGTTAGAGCCTGGAGGAATTCGAAATTTGTCGATCCTTCAGTTACGCAATAGGGAAGATCCTCGCAAGCTCCGCAGCCCGTTACATGAAATTCGACCAAGGGTCCAAAATCTGTAGTATCATTCATGCACAAGGTTTGGACCTGGGCTTCGTAATCATTACAGGGAGAAAGTCCAGTCAGTACAAGCGAATCTCCGGATGCGACGGCTTCCGTCCAGTCGGCGGTACCCACAATTCGATATCGGATATTGTAATTGACAGCGGCTAGAACAAAATCCCAATCCGCAAATGCCGTTGTATCTGTTAGATCGCTAAAGGCCAACTCTGTTGGAGCCTCACAACAGCCATCCGTCTTAAAAACATACGGAAAGGAGTAATCCGATGTGGCCATACTATCAGCACATTCATTCATCACCCTGAATTCATATTCTGTACAGGGCATCAGGCCAGCCAAAGATACTGGGGAAATTGCATTGGCCACATCTGTCCAAATGGTATCACCTAGGGGTCTCCATTGCATCATCGCGCTGGTTGCATTAGGGCCATTTGCCCAGACAAGGTCTGAGGAGACGTCCGTCAGGTTTTCTGTATCCAGCCCACTTGGGGGAGGGCAAGGTCCACAGTTCAGCATGATATCTTCTATTGCCTGAAAGGCATTGGCTACACCTCCAGAGGCAACAAGATCTTCATAGCCTGCAACCGGGGTGACGTTATCCAATAAGTACCCTCGGACAGCGAGTGCTGCACCAGCAGGATCATTTTTTGCTAATGCCGTAAGGTTACTGCAAGGGGCAGAATACATCAGACCTATGATCCCGGCAACAAGAGGACTTGAGAAACTTGTTCCGGTTGTAGATCCGTAACCACCGCCTGAACTCGTTGTGTAGACCAGAATACCAGGAGCTGCCAGGTCAATTTGCATCGGCCCAAATCCTCCACCTTGCTGATTGGCATCCCCGGATCTGGTGACTGCCACCATGAAGTCTGAAGGACAAGCTGTGGGGAGGTCACCTTCAATGTCAATATTAATACCCTGATTGGAGGTCGCCCCACAATTCAGAATACCCTCCGCACCCAGGTCATCATAAAATGAGCACCATAGTGGAGCATCTTCAGGGTCTCCGAAATCCACACCCCAGGAAGCATTCGTGCTTACCACAAAGGCTCCCTTTTCTCCGTTGGTTTGATTATACATCTGGCGCATTGCATAAGGGTAGGCATATGCTTCTAGAACCAAGGCCTCCTGAGTGGCAAAATTATTTTTGATCATCATGATCTTGACATCCCAGTTGATCCCTGTTCCGCCAATTTCATTATTACCAACAGCACCGATCATTCCGGAGACACTCACACCATGCCCTCCGTTCCCAACATCGTCGTCATCCGAAAATATGTTCCAGCCTAAATAATCGTCTATATATCCGTTTTCGTCATCATCAATTCCATTTCCTGGGATCTCATGCTGGTTTACCCAGGCATTGTCCATCAGGTCAGGATGCGTTAGATCTGTTCCATCATCCAGGACTGCAACAACAATTTCATCTCCATCAGTCGTCAGTCCTCCAGTGGTGATGTCCCAGGCTAATTCGGCATCTACGTCTGCATCTGCCACAGCCCCATTTGTACCGTCATTAAACCAATGCCATTGAGAAGAAAACTCGGCATCATTTGGAAATGTCTGACGAGGTTCGACCAGGTGATTGACCTGGGCAGTGATCACTTTCGGATGCTGACGAAGTGCGTTAAGCAATCTTCCTTCATGCACAGCTGTATGATCAAATTGGAGTATCCAGATATTCCAGGGAGTTTTTAATTTCCTTTCGCCTCTTATACGAGTCGCTTCACCCTCAAATCTTTGCAGTTCCAGAGTGATCTCTGTGATTGAAGTACTAGGTTCAATTTTGACTAAATATTCACCGAGAGCGTGATCCAGTGATTGAGAAATTGATGGTGTGCAAATAAGACTAAATAGGAGAATTGATGCGAGATGAATAATCCGATACATGTAATGGTTGATTTTGTTTGATTATGCTTGTCCTTGGTAAATATCCCTGAATTGGACGGGTAAATTGGTCGCCAAATTGACCTTGACCAGTCTTGCCCAACTAAATCAGTGCTATACTGACAAATCGCCTTGAAATTAACGATAAAATATTGAGTGAGAGAGGGCCCATTTGCCAGCCTTGAAAATTCTTTCCGATGGCCATCGTATGCAAAGTTTTTTTATACATGGATTCCTTAGATTTGCGTTCTAAAGCCAAACCCAAACATATCCTCCGCATTATGAGACTACTTCAAATAATTCCTTTAATTCTTTTCAGCTTTTCGTTGTTTGGCCAATCTCTCAAAAAGGCAAACAAGGATTTCCAACAAGGTCAGATCAAATCTGCCCTGCAGCTTTATTTGAAGTATGCAGAAAAAAATCAGCAGGACGGAACTGTACTTGGAAGAATTGGAGATTGCTATACCCTGATGGGAGATACAGAAGGGGCAGTAGAATGGTATGAAAAGGCCCTCCTAGGTTCAGGCAGTAGTCCGGTCATCAGGTTGAAATTAGGAAAGGCATTTAAAACGCTTGGAGACTATGACAGGGCCAGTACTGAGTTTGAAAAATACGCGATCTCAAAACCTTCCATAGGGAAGCACTTCCTGGAATCTTGCGAATTTGCTCAAAAGATGCTTGCTTCGGAGAGTCCCTATTTGGTGAAGCCCTATTTGTTGAATTCTGAGCAAAATGAATTTAATCCAACCTGGAAAGGGAAGGAGCTTGTGTTTGAGAGTTTTAAGGATCAAACCGCTGCTGAAACAGAAGTTAATAATCACCAGATCTATAAGTCAACAGTAGCAGAGGCAGATGCTGGAGCATATCTTCCATTAGCTGGAATGGAGGAAAAAGGTCTCCTCAGTTATGACCTTTCCAACAATAAACTCTACTACTGTAAAGTGGAGTATACCCAAGACATTTTACCGATTCCTGAAAGTGGCTTGGAAATGAACCTTTTTATAGCTGATCTTGATTCAGACGGCAATCCCGGTCGGGTGCAAAGCTTTCCTTTTAACGGGAAAGGTTATTCAACAGGATTTCCTCAAATCTCGGCAGATGGGAAAACCTTATACTTCGCCTCAAATCGGGCTGATGGTTTTGGTGGTTGGGATCTTTACTTCTCAAGAAAGCTGGGACCTTCCTGGAGCCAGCCTATCAATTTAGGGCCCTACGTCAATACCTCCGGAAATGAGATCCATCCATTTTTTGATGGTGCTAATGTGTACTTTTCTTCCGATTGGCATCCCGGGATGGGAGGCTATGATATTTTCAGGGCAGAGAGGATTGATGACGAGTGGAAAAAGATCTATCATCTCGGAAATCAATTGAACAGCCCTGCCAATGATCTGGGTTTTATCTATGATCCTTCATCACGCAAAGGATTCCTTTCATCCAACCGGGTGGGAGGAAAGGGTAATATGGACCTTTACCTATTTCGCAAAATTACAGACGAGGTTGTCATCCAGGTTTCCGACCAGCTTGGGAACCCAATGGAAGGCGCTATGGTGGATCTATCCAACTGTGGTGAGAATGAGTATCAAACAGACAAGGAAGGGATTTACTCATTTCAGGCTTTGGGAGGGTTTTCCTGTGAGGCGATGATTAGCAAGACCGGATATTCCCCCATGCTGGTTTCAATCGCCGCAGATGGGAATACAGGTGTGAAAAAAATTGAAATAGAATTGGAAAGGGAGGCCGTACCGGTAGAAGGACAAGTTGTTTATGCTAATACCCAAAATGGAGTATCCGGAGTCTTAATTCAAGCAACCAATCAAAAGACTGCCAGAGTATTTGAAACCAGCTCTGATAAGCAGGGAAATTTCGAGATCCCTCTCAAGGCTAATACCACCTATATCGTAAGATTCAGCAAAGCCGGTCTGCGCGATTCGCACAAAAAAATAACCACCGGGGAGACGGTGGACCCTGGACTCATTTCAGCCATTCCAATGGAAGACCCCTATGGATTGTCAGCACCCGGAGCAGAAGACGCTCCGCCGCCAATGGGGGAATTCAGTATCCAGCTTGCAGCGTCCACAAACCCAAATGCCATCCGGCAAAGCGATTATACCTCCCTTGAAAATCCCGGAAAAGTATACCTAG
>JABDJM010000420.1 GCA_013002475.1 Saprospiraceae bacterium
TCATCAAAGGAACATAGCCCCAGAGTTTAAATTCCTCTTCTTTCCTTTCGCTTAAAAAATATAAGGAGATCATCTGCAAATAGCCAGCAACTACATAGAGTGTGATGTTCATGGGGACTATGTACAACAGGGCACCGGTGAAGTTGACGAGGATGTCAATGAAGTACAACCACCATGCGATATTCAGGACGACATTGTAAAAGATGTTTTCGAAAAGCGCAAAAAAGGTGGACCATCTAAATTCAGCATGGGGCGTAAATACATCGTTATGCTTTCTTACCCTAAAACGGATGATTGATTTATCCCAACGTAACCTTTGTTTCTTCAGGATTTTAAAGTTTGCCGGTACTGAAGTAAGGCAAATTGCGCTAGGCTCAAAGTGAATTTTGTAACCTGACTTCCTAAGTTTTACTGTGATGTCTCCATCCAATCCAGGTCCGATATCCCAGCCGCCAATGGCCCGGGTGGCCTCCATATTAAAAGCCCCGAAGGCCCCGGAAATGATTTTGTAAATGCCTAATTCGCTGGTGACCGTACGGCCCATGGCAATTGTCTTTAAATACTCGATGGCCTGCAAGCGGGCTGCAATACTGCTCTCAAAGTCCCTGACTTTTACGTTGCCGCCGACAGCCCCGATCTTAGGATCAAAGTAAAAGGGGATCAAAATATTTTCGATCGCATCCCGGTCAAAGGAGCAATCTGCATCCAGGTGAACAACATATTTTCCCTTGGAAAATCGCAAGGCCAGGTTGGCGGCTGATGCTTTTCCTCCCCGTACATCATTTCGTAAGAACTGGGTAAGCATCCCATTTTTTAATAAGCTTTTTCCTATCAAGGGTGTCCGGTCATTCGACCCATCATCCACGATGATCAATTCAAAATTTTGGAATGTTTGTTCGTTGAGAGACTTGACCAGCTTATACAAATGTTGCCCTTCATTTTTTCCAGGGACGATCACGGAAACGAAAGGCTGCTCATTGAGAAATTGTTGTCGGGCTTCCTCCCATTTACCCTGTCTATTCTTTTTGTTTGCCCAAAACCAAAAAAGAACAACAAAGTCAATTATTATGTAGCGGGTAAATTCAAAGATCAGGAAATGCCAAAAGATCCTGCAAAATTTGTCGGGACCGCCATAATACCAGTACTGCAGGTATTCAGGAATTATATTTTCTAGGATCGGATTCACAGATCTTTAAATTCCAGTTCCTCTGTCAATAGGTGCATTTGGATCCTTATCAAATTTTTTTCCAGCAGTAGATTGTCTGTAAGTACCTTTTGAAGGTTAAACTGAAATACTTCTATATACTTTTCTGCCGCCTCGGCTTTTATCTCTGGCATCAGGACCAGCATTTCACTACGCAATTTTGAGGTAATTGTATCGAATGGTCGGACATAGCTTATGAGCTCTTTCAGAAGTTCTTTTTTTAGATCCTCTCTCTTACGTTGATTCATAGGAAGGAAAACAGATTTGTCGATCACGATCTTGATCACCTTCCCTTTTGTTCGACTCTTTTGACGGAGGATCTCCTGTTCGGCAATAACCGTCCAGGTTTCCGGAGTAACTATTCGGCGGTCTTTGACAGGAATGAATTTTTCGATATCCATTTTTTGCAAACCGAACTCGGCGATCTCTTCTCCATAGGCTGTCAAAGAATATTTATTTACGTTTCTGGTGGTCAGATACTGAAGTTCGTTTTCTGTTCCGCAGTCTACGCAAGAGGCTCGCATTTCCGCCTGTTGAGTTTGATGGTGACAATCATTGCACTCATATATCTCACTGGGCTTGTCGTAATCGATACCAATGTGTCTTAATTCCTTATCACATTTTGGACAAACGAGTTTGGATCCCTGTTTGAAATCCGGACTTGGTCCTATATAGGCACATCGAAAATGATGCATGAGATCCACAGGTGTCAAATTCAGGGAATTGCACTTTGCACAAACTTCCCTAAAATGATGATAGGATCCTTCGCAGTTTTTGCACAAGTTGATCCTGTCGACAATTTCCTTTTTGAGCAACCCATCGTCACAGGCCTTTTCAAGGATTGTAAGCAAGGTTGCCTGGTCAGATTCCGGAAGAATATTCGAAATGTAAGGAAAGGAATATCCCAGTTTATTCTTTCGATTTCTGATAGGGGAGAGCTCCTTTTTACGAGTGAATAAATACTGTAGGGTTTTTACGATGGTCGACTCTGAAAAAGAGTATTTAGAAGTTACAGACCTGACTTCTCTGATCACTGTATTAATTTCCGCTACGTGCTTCATAGTGGGCTCGATCTCTCCCACATCCAGAATTCCATCCACCATTTCTGTGATCTCCCTTGGGTATTTCCCGGGGTTTAGAAAAACGGGTTTTAGATAAAAGTTCTTATACCGCATGCGACGAATTTGCCTGAGCATGCGATTGATCTCCGGTGGCCTGTGGGTGTCCAGGATCAAAGCACTGCAATCGAACATTTCAGATTCGTTCAGCTGATCCAGTTTGTGGACATGCATGAAGGCCTGGTTTCCTTTTGGCCTTCCTATTTTAGTTTTTCCTACTCCTTCACTCATAATCGGTTGTTTAGCCAGATAAAATCGTAGCGGTTTTTGCTAACCTCTACACTCATTTTGTAGAAGCGCTGCCATTTATCCACTTCAAATTCATTTAAGGGTATTACTTCGGCGACTATGTTTCGTTCGGTGGGTTCGTATTTCTTCTGGAATTCAGGAGGAACAGCATAGGTAGAGACATAGAAATTTTTGATCAGGCCTTTGCTTTTCATCCCGTCTGGGAACTCTACCCAAACTTCATCTCCACGCTCAATTTTAGGTACATCAAATGGATCAAAGAATGCCTTTATACTCAGGCTATTGAGTTGGTGGATGGCCAATACATCTTGCTGTTTATAACATACCTCATTGTCACTGAGATTGATCTGGCCAATGATGCCATTAATGTTGGCTACATAAGGAAGTATGGTATTTATTTCTTCAGCCTTTTTCACTTCTATATTTTGGAGTACTTCCTCTTGATTTTCCAATTCCTTGAGATGTTGTCGGAGGAAAAAGATCTCCTTGGCCAGTGCTTCCTGTTTTGATCTCAAACGAATAAGATCCTCCTGGATATAGGTCAGCCGGGATTCGATTTCATCAACTCCCAGGACGATAAGATCCCTTTGGTGTGCGAGCTCCCTATCCTTAAATGCAATTTCCTTTTCCGTTCTATTCCTTTCGACCTTTTTCAAGGCAATTTGCTTTTTAGTATTCAATTTGTCTCTGATCAGCCAATCGACCGGATCCTTTGCTTGCAGAAGGGCAGAAAGCTGCTGTTCTGGGGCTTCAAAGCGATAATAAAACAGCGTATCACCCCGGTTGACTGTGTCTC
>JABDJM010000424.1 GCA_013002475.1 Saprospiraceae bacterium
GTTGAGTGTCCTCCCCAAGCAATTATAGAATGTGTCGAAGATATTGTCCCGAATCCTTCGGCTGTCCAAGCCTCTGACAATTGCGGTATTGCAGGGGTGAGTGCAGGCATCCCGGTATTGATTTCAGGAAATGGAGTTTGTACTGGTTCAGTATATGAATTAATCTATACCGTAACAGACATTTGCGGACAGCAAGCGGACTGTGTTCAGACTTTTGTCGTGGAAAATCAACCTCCAGTTGTTGATTGTGGCCCACCAATTCCTGTTGAATGTGCAGCCGACATTGATTTTGATCCCTATAATATTTTTGTGGCTGGTAACTGTGGAGGCAACTTCACGGTTGATGTAAGTGGGCCTGTAGTTTCCAGTTATCCTGACTGCCCGGGTACAACACATACATTTACCCTAACGGTGACAGACGCTTGTGGATTAAGTAGTACATGTGAAAAAGTGTTTGTGATCCAAAATGCAGCGCCTCAGATCGTTTGTCCTCCGGATATGACGGTAGAGTGCGCGAGTGATATCGTTGTTGATGAATTATTAACTACGGTGGTTTCCTCCTGTGACCAATGGGCGAGTATCGATCCGGTAGGTCCTTTCCTTATTTTAGGTCAGGAAAATTGTTCCGGAGCTGTATATGCTGTTGATTATAATCTGGAGGATGCTTGTGGTAGAACAGCCACTTGCCGCCAATTCTGGAATATCCAAAATGAAGCCCCGACGATTCTTTCAGCCCCACAAGACATGACCGTGGAGTGCTCTTATGATGCGGTGCCACGGCCGGAGGAATTCTTCGCTACCTCGCCCTGCGGGCTCAGCTTCAGCGTGGTTGCCTCAGAACCTGTTCCGTTAGATAACTTTGGAACCTGCCCCGGCGCACAATACCAAATTCAATACAGTGTAGTGGACGAGTGTGGAAGAATTACGCCGCACACTCAAACATACACCATTGATAATCCTCCCCCAAGAGTGTATCCACCGGATCCAAAGGAAGTAATCTGCTGGGAGGACATTGATGCTGATTTTACCAGTTGTCATTATGAGTCCTCTTGCTACATACCCATAGTCGCTACCGAATTGATCGGACCAATCCACGATACTTCTGAGGTGATCTGCCATGGCTCCATTGTCAATTACTTATACACGGTCTGGGATGCCTGCGGAAGAATGACCTGCGAGGCCCAGGTTTTTACCTTCAACCTTGAAAACACCCTTACACTAAACGATACCACTGTATTGTGTTCTGACATTCCCGACCAAGCTTATTTGCAAGGATGTGTACCTGGAACACTTAAAATGCTGGAAGTAAATGTTCCTCTGGCTGACAATGATTTTAGACTTGATCGCACCTACACGGTTACTGATGAATGTGGTAACAGTTTCATTTTTGAGCAGAGCATCACAGTCCTTTGCGATGCGCCTCCCGCTCCAAAAGAATATTGCACCTACACAGATATTGACTGGGGTGATCCCGAAATCTTCCTTGAGATCGTATCTGGCCAGAGTAATCCTCTGGTCAGCATTGAGAACCCCATGATCCTGGGAGACGTCAATAGTTCGGCTCTTTTGATCACGGACCAGGCTTGTGTGGAAACAATCCTTACAGGTTTTGGGGCTTTGAAAAAATTACCTGATGGTATGGGGACCGTTCAGTTTACCGGAGCAGATTGTAACCCGGAACCATTTTTATACAACGACGATGGAAGCATTGCCAATCGCATGATCTCTAAGACGATTGCCTTGGATATGAACTGCCGGTTAGACCCTGACCTGGGTAATGTGTATTTGGCATTGCTCTGTGGTGGGATTCCTGCTTCAGTCTGGGAGATCATCGGAGAAAATGGACGCATCGAAGATTTGCTTGGAGCGGCCAATGGAGGATTAACTGGAGAGCACACCAACCTCTATGATATTGCCTATGCGATCACGATCGTGAATCGCTATTTTGATGGTTGTCGATTGGCACCCTGTGATGAAAGTGAAGCGAGCGGCGGAGCATCAAGTGGAAATGTAGTTACGAATCCATGGTCTGTTTCAGGATCAAATCCCTTTGGCTTTGATCTGGCGGCTTTCCCCAATCCAACAAAGGATATAATCAACATAAAAATAGGAACCAATTCCGAGATGAATCTGCGAATAGAACTATTTGCTTCAGATGGAAGACTTCTGTACAGAGAAGGATTTGAAAAAGTGATTAACCAACAGGGCTTTGAACTAGAGATGGAAGACATGACTCCTGGTCTGTATTTTTTACGGGCATCAAACCAAAACGGCGAAGTAAGATCACTGCGAATCGTGAAGCAATAATCTACTCCACTTTAAACAGAAAAGGCGGTCTCTTCGGAGACCGCCTTTATTTGTGTGGACCATAAAAGCTCCACCTACTCTTCATTGAGGTACTTCCCAAAGATCCCTGCAGTAAAATCCTGGTAAATGCTGAACAGGTCAGGATATTTCTCCAACATTTTCAGATGCCGAAGGATGGTCTTGGCATCCCCGCGCTTTGCAGGCCCCGTTTGGGAAAGCCCAGGTCCCGGATCGATCGCCTTACGGCTGGTCTCACCCAGGATGGAATGCATGACTGAGAAATCCAGCTTTTCTTTCTTTAGGAAGTCTTCTGTACTGGAAAACAAATGATTGCTAAAGTTATTGACCAAAACAGCTGCGCAATGATATTTCAGTCGGTCCTTATCCGAAACAATTTTTCCAGCACAACCCAATCCGTTTGCATACCGCCGCAGCCTTTTTTCAAGGTTTGGATTGGAAGCGGTGATCATGATCGGGAGGTCCTTATAGGAAATCCTTCTGCCTTTGGTAAGAGTTTGGACTGGCCAAAAGACCCCATGCCGCTTTGCCTTTTTCAGAACGGTTGCCGGAGTGGCACCGGAACAATGCAGTATAGTCCCCTTTGCCAAAATTCCTTTTGGTAAGGATTTAGTGACCTCACTTATATAATCATCCGGGACAGCCAAAATGAATAGGCCATTGTGAACCTCAAGTTCATTCATATCCTGAACAACCTGGATTGATCTTCCAAGTCCATGAGCCTTGCCTTGACGGCTATATACCTGAACCAAATCCTTTTTAAGCAGTCTAACCAGATGCCAGGCTAAATTCCCGGAGCCGATAATAGTAACCTTTGAAAAACTCATGAGCGCATTCTTCGGATCATAGCGAAAAACAAACCAAATAGCATTAGCAGTGAACCGAACCAAAAGAGATTGATTCCTGGAAAACGAATGGCCTGCAATACAATGTAGTCGGAGCGTAAGGAATCCTCTGCGACCTCCACCGGAATTTTTCGATCTGTTGACAACTTTCCTTTTGCTAATGAAAGGTTCAGAGTCTCAGTGACCGGATCAACTTTGTCAAACCGAATATGAACTCCAAGCTCTTCAGCTACATCTTTTAGACTAAAGCTTTGATTTCCTCGGATCAAAAAGACCGGAGCAGCGGTTCCCTTACTCCCGTTCGGTGCTATGATATCCAATTCAGCAGCCACGGCAATATCTCCCTCCTCAGCCTCATAGTTTGGATGATCGGGGGCTGAATTGATCTTATTCAAACTGACTTTATATCCATCTACATTGGCAAAGCCTCCTTTTTTCAGAATGAATTCGCGATACTTCAGAGAGGACTCCAGTTCAAAATACTGTTCGAATAGTTGCTGGGGAAGACGAATCTTCATACTCAGATCATTGATCTGAACAGGGTAGGTTAAAACAAAATCTTTGCGAAGGACTAGAGCTGGCTCCACCTCCTGCCAGAGATCAGAATTTATTGCTTTGATCCTGAGTGGGAGTCCCAGGGCGAGGTCGCCAGCCTGAGGATGATAATCCTGATTGGAAGGGTTTCGATTTACATTTCCAATATGGATTACATAATTTTTTGTTTGAATAGAATCCCCTTCCGGGATCTCATGCAGCACATATTTCAAACTGTCTTCAACTGCCTTTGCATACTCCGGATCCTGTTCAACCCGGGGTAGGGAAG
>JABDJM010000438.1 GCA_013002475.1 Saprospiraceae bacterium
CTTCCACGATCTCCTCATCTGGGACTTCCTCGATCACCGGTGGTGGTGGTGGAGGCGGTGGCGGAGGTGGCTCAGCCGTTCGTGGAGGCTCGATCTCGATATCATCCTCAATTTCCAGGGCATCATCCGGGATAAAGATTTCCGCATCATACTGCGTCCAGCTAAAAGCCAGGATAGCTGCTCCTAAGGCCGCAAGGAGCCCATAGTTAAGCAGAGTTCCGCTATATCGGAAAGCATCTACCTCCGGGTATTTATTCCTGCTGTCAAGCGGGGATTTTTTCTGACGGTCAGCATGAACAGCTGTCAAGTCTGAATCTGAAAATCGATTAAAACGGGTACGCATGAAAAAAATGATCCCTACAAATACTAGGGTCAAAATCCCCATCACAACCATCAGATTGGTACCACTTAAGGCAGGCACTTCTAACAAATAAATCATCTTGCCACTGGTTTTTTACGATGTAAATAATAAAACATCCAAGCTCCAATAAAGGAACCGATAATATTAGCAATAATATCCAATACCTCAAAGTAACGATCGGGGAAAAACCCATATTGAATAGACTCCATGAGAATCCCGTAAAGCCCACAAAAAACAAGGGTTTTTACGAGGTTTTTCCGGTTAAGACCCTCTATTTTACTCAAGGCCCTGAGAACCAAAAAGCTAAGGAGGGCATATACCACCAAATGCGCCAATTTGTCAAAAGATATCAGATCAGCCCAACTTTGCGGCAGGCTTACTCCTGGCATGGTACTCAAGCCAAGAATGATCAATGACCATACTATTGCTGGAAAAAAGGCTTTAAGCATCGTTTTGCCGGCCTTTTAGAGTAAGATGCAAGGGATAGTGTTTTTGGTGTGAGGGGTACCCGCTAGGCAACAATTTCACTGTAAGCTGTAGAATCCATTAAATTGGAAAGCTCTTCCGGATCACTCATTTCGACTTTCACGATCCAACCTTCTCCATATGGATCTGAATTGATCAGTGTAGGATTATCTCCCTCATTTTCATCAAGAGCAGGGTTAAATTCAACAACCTTTCCAGACACAGGCATGAAAAGATCTGAGGTTGTTTTGACGGCTTCTACCGTTCCGAAAACCTCATCAATTCCCAGTTCCTCTCCTACTGATTCTACTTCTACATATACTAGATCGCCAAGTTCACCTTGGGCAAAATCAGTAATTCCAATTACGGCAATGTTTCCGTCTTCCACACGGATCCACTCATGCTCTTTAGAATATTTCAAATTCTCCGGAAAGTTCATATCTGGTCGAAGTTTTGTGCAGCGAAAATAAACCTTTTTTCCAACCGAAAAAGCGAAAAAAGTCAGGGATCATCAATTCCCCCGGTAAGTTTTTTGACGATCTTAAACTCACTAAGGAATACCCTGGCGATTACCCTTAGGACCGTATAGGTGGGGATAGCCAGTATCATTCCGAGTATTCCATTTAATTGGGCACCCATAAGGATAACAATAAAGATCTCCAGAGGATGGGCCTTGACAGAGTTTGAAAAGATAAATGGTTGGAGCAGAAAATTATCCATCAATTGCATAGCAGCAAATACGGCTAGCACCTTCAGGATCAGGGGTAACATCATCGTGTAAAATTCCAGGTCCAGATTACTGGAAATGGTGATAAAGACCCCGAATATGGCGCCGATGATCGGGCCCAAATATGGGATGACATTGACAAGGGCAGCAAAGAATGCGATCAGTAAAGCATTTTCTACTCCAAAAATGGACAAGCCCACAAATACGAAGAGGGTAATGGAGGTTATCTGGATAAGTATGCCTCCAAAATATCTTGTCAATAATCTTGTGATGCTACTGATCGCTGCTCCCGCTTGTTTTTCATATCCACTGGGAGTTACCCCGACTATAAAATTTTCGAAAATGCCTCTTTCCTTCAAAAAGAAAAAGGTGATAAAAATGATGCTGAAGATGGCAAATACAAGTTCTCCAGCAATCCCAATAACAGAACTAAAAACATTGCCAAGAGCTGCCGGATTGAAATAATCGCTCAAGGCATTCTGAAATTGAGCGTCCGCAGAATTTTCCGAATTGGCTAAGCCCATCCGGTACAATAGATCATTCAGCTTATCAAGCGGTTCGGCCAGAGCCTGAGAAATACTTTGATAATCTACTTCAGCTAGGTTTCTTGCCTGCTCAACGATCAAAGGAACAAAGGTGGCGATCAAAAAACCGCCCACAAGAAAAAAGACTAACAGGGTCAAAAATGCACTTGGAATTCTGCCCAATCGAAATTTACC
>JABDJM010000446.1 GCA_013002475.1 Saprospiraceae bacterium
AAGTAATGTTCGGTGACGGCTTTGATGTAATGCCAGATCCGCTGGACAACCGATTCGGATATGCCATGTCACAGGGCGGTAATGTGGCCAGGTATGATCGGCTCACCGGAAATAGTAGATTTATTAAACCCGTCCATCCTGATGGCCTTCCTCTAAGATTCAATTGGAATGGTCCCATCGCCCAGGACCCGTTCAATCAAAAAGGACTTTACTACGGAAGTCAGTTTGTACATCATAGCACCGATCAGGGAAACAGCTGGAAAATCCTTAGTCCGGATCTGACAACAAATGATCCAGAGAAACAGAAGCAGGCAGAGTCAGGAGGACTCACCATTGATGCCACCCAAGCTGAGAATTTCACAACTATTTTAGCCATTGAACCCAGCACACATGACAAGGAAATTATTTGGGTCGGAACTGATGATGGGAATTTACAATTAACTACTGACGGTGGACAAAACTGGACCGAGCTTTCAGATCGTCTTCCAGGCTATCCTAGTGGGTCCTGGATCCCACAAATCGTTTGCTCGCAAAAGAATTCTTCAGAAGTTCTGGTCGTGGTAAACAATTACCGAAGGGATGATTGGCGACCATTTCTTTACAGGACAAAGGACCTTGGGAAAAAGTGGGAAAGGATCGTCGATGTTTCAGATGTGTCAGGGTATGTAATGACGGTTGCTCAAGATCCGGAAGAACCCAGGCATATGTGGCTGGGCACCGACCATGGGCTGTATTTCACCATTGATGCCGGCAGTAATTGGAACAAATGGACCCAGGATTTTCCTAGTGTTAATACTGCTGATCTAAAGATCCACCCAAGGGAATTGGATTTGATAATCGGAACCTTTGGTAGGGCTGTACATATTTTGGATGACCTAAGACCTTTCCGGGAAATGGCTCAAGCAAAGGGTTCAGTTCTAAAAGATAGCTTTTCGATCTTCCCTGCCCCTGATGCCTACTTGGCTAGTTATCGATCGGTCGATGGCAGCAGGTTTGGTGCGGATGCTCAGTTCCAGGGAAAAAACCGGATGCGCGGAGCAATGATCACCGCTTTCGTAAAGCCGAATAAAAAAGGAAAGTCAGAAAAGAAAAAAGATAAGATCAAGGTAAAAGTTGTCAATTCTCAGGGCGATACCATCAGAACCTTTTCAACTTCTGTGAAAGATAATATGTTTAGGTTCTCCTGGAATCTTCGGGAAGACGGAGTTCGATATCCCTCCAGGGAAACACCGAAGAAAGATGCTGACCTACCTTCAGGTCTTCAGGTCCTTCCCGGTAATTATCAAATCATTTGTACTTATAAAAACTGGTCTGAGAACACCTGGGTCAAAGTTCTTGCCGATCCTAGGATGGAATGGGATGAAAAAGCGGAATTGATTAAGCGCAGTGGACAGCAATCATTCCAAAAACAAATTGGAGAATTAACAGCAAGTTTTGATCAATTGATGCAGGCGAAAAAGAATATCAATCAGATCAATAAGCACCTCAGTCATCTACCGGACTCAACTCAAAAGCCTGTAAAAAAGATGGGGAAAGAACAGATAGTAATTATTGACTCTTTGGCAAATGAATACATGCTTCCGAAAGAGTTCAAAGGAATTGATGGGGTAACTCCAAAAATTACCAGAACACTTTGGAGGACGCTAACTTACCTTCGTTCCTCGGACGGCGCTCCGGGTGAGAACGCACAGAATATGCTTAACCAAGCGAAGCTTGAAATCGGAGAGGCTATCCAAAGCCTAAATCAATACATTGAGAATGAATGGACCCCCTACCTTGAAAAGGTCAAAGATGTCGGTCCTCAACCCTGGAAAGACCTTGAAAAAGTTGACTAAACATTAAACCCATAATCTAATAAAATGGAAAATCTTCCTCTAAACCTTATTAACCTGTTACCCTGGTTAGTAGCAGCATTTATAATTATTCCATCCCTATTCTTTACGGTAAAACAACAAACAGCAGTTGTCCTGGAGCGCTTTGGAAAGTTTCAATCTATTCGTGGATCAGGGCTGCAATTAAAAGTCCCCTTGGTCGACCGAATCGTGGCAAGGGTAAATTTGAAAATCCAACAGCTAGACGTAATCGTTGAAACAAAAACAAAGGATGATGTTTTTGTTCGATTGAAAATATCTGTTCAGTATATGGTCATAAAAGAAAAAGTATATGACGCTTATTATAAACTAGATAATCCTCACGATCAGATTACTTCCTACGTTTTTGATGTAGTCAGAGCTGAGGTTCCGAAAATGAAATTGGATGATGTGTTTGAAAGGAAGGACGATATCGCAATCGCCGTAAAAAAGGAGTTGAATGATGCAATGAGAGAATATGGCTATGATATCATTAAAACACTTGTTACAGATATCGATCCGGATGCTCAGGTAAAAGAGGCGATGAATCGGATCAATGCAGCTGAGCGGGAAAAAGTTGCTGCTCAATACGAGGGTGATGCGGCAAGGATCCTTATCGTGGAAAAAGCAAAGGCAGAAGCAGAGAGTAAACGGCTTCAGGGCCAGGGAATAGCTGACCAGCGAAGGGAAATTGCCAGGGGTCTTGAGGAATCGGTGGAAGTACTTAACCGAGTCGGAATCAATTCGCAGGAAGCCTCGGCATTGATCGTTGTCACGCAGCATTATGACACGCTTCAATCAATTGGTGAGCATGTAAACTCAAATCTTATTTTGCTCCCTAACTCTCCTCAGGCGGGAAGCGATATGCTGAACAATATGGTGGCCAGCTTTTCCGCCTCCAATCAAATCGGAGAAGCCATGAAATCAAAAAACAAGGATCGGGGTATTAGTGGCCCTGAAAACAGTTAAAGATTAAAGGACCATTAAAAAAAGGCCAAGCTCTGAGAGCTTGGCCTTTTTGATTACAGAAAGAATATACCTTTAATCTCTTCCCATTATGACCATACGCTCAGTGCGAATGATTTGGTTATCTGTGCTAAGATTGAGGAAGTATGTTCCCGCCGAAATGTCTTTATCAACTGGGATGTATTGGTT
>JABDJM010000494.1 GCA_013002475.1 Saprospiraceae bacterium
GAGTACAAAATGGTAATGAGACTGGTGTAGATTGTGGAGGTCCTGACTGTGCTGCTTGTCATACAGGTTGCTCAAATAATGATTTGGATCTGACCATTGTGTTGGACAACTATCCTGGTGAAACGACCTGGACGATCACTGCTGATGGCGGTGGAACGGTCGCTTCTGGTGGACCTTATGCTGGTGCAAATACCACTGTTGTAGAGGACCTTTGCCTGGTGGATGGTTGCTATACTTTTACAATTTTTGATAGTTATGGAGATGGGATTTGTTGTGGCTACGGGAACGGTTCTTATACTCTAACACAGGGGGAAGTGGTTCTTGCAGCGGGTGGCAATTTTGGTTCTTCCGAAGCAACTCCTTTCTGCCTTGGAGGTGGCCCAGCACCGACTTGTACAGATGGGGTGCAAAACGGTAACGAGACAGGTGTAGATTGTGGAGGCTCTGCTTGCCCTGCATGCCCGACTTGTACAGATGGAGTACAAAATGGTAACGAGACAGGCGTAGATTGTGGGGGTCCTGATTGTCCATCTTGCCCACCACCCGGAGATGTTACCCTTCTGGAATCATACTTTGAAACTGGCTGGGACGGTTGGACTGACGGTGGATCTGATTGCTATCGCTATAATGAGGGCAACACGAATCGATCTTATGAAGGCACATATTCTATCCGTATTCGGGACAACTCCGGAACTGCTTCAGCAATGACTTACAGCAATGTGAATTTAAGTGGATACAGTTCTGTTGATGTTACTTTCTTTTTCTATGCAAACAGTATGGAAAATGGAGAAGACTTCTGGTTGAGATTCTATAATGGATCTTCCTGGCAGACTGTTGCTGCTTGGGCGAGAGGTACTCATTTCGAAAATGGTTCCTTCTATACCACAACTGTGACCTTGTCCTCTGCCAATTACAATTTTGCTTCTAATTCTGGCTTTAGATTCCAATGTGATGCTTCAGCGAATGGAGATCAGATCTACATTGACCAGGTAACGGCAGTTGCTTCTGCATCATCCCTGGTTGAAGGGTCAGGAATAGTTAGCACGGAAGAGATCAAGGAGACACTACAACCAAATGTCCCGATCGGACATGATGTCCAGACGGATGTGGAGCTTGGTGATCTACACGTGTGGCCAAATCCAACTGAGGATTTTGTTACTGTAAAAGCGAATAAGGAGATCCAATCTGTACAAGTTGTCGATATGAATGGCGCCATTCAGAAAGTCGTACAAGGAACTTCAGAAAAACAGGAAATCCAGATCGGAGAGCTTGCTCCAGGTATTTACTATCTACTTATCGAAGTAGATGGGCAATTGATACCGAGAAAGCTAGTGAAGATCTAGATCTTTAAATAAATCTTAAGATAGGCGGTCACCTTTCAAGTGGCCGCCTTTTTTTATTAATTGCGGTCTTGGTTTCCTCAATATGAGAAAGGTATCCACATTGTTGTTTCTGATCCTCTTTGCCTTCAGCCTGAAGAGTCAGCAGGATACTACCCGTACCTGGGAAAATTATTTTGACCTTGAGATCAATGCCCGTTATGGTATCCCTTTGGATTTCTTTGAAAGGAATGTTCAGGAAAATCTAATTGGTTTGGGTGGATCAGCTATGGCCAGGATCAATTCCAACCCTTCCGTTTTTGTTGGGGTTGATGTCTATAACTTTCGATTTGAAGGGACAAATGCCGAATACTTCTTTGATTATTATGGATACCTGGAGCCATTTACTGCAAGGACCCGGACCAGTTTGACTGCACTTCATTTAAAAGCCAGGGTTGGGTTACCTGGTTATCGGAAGACCTTTCCATTCATTGAGGCCTTTCTTGGTCCCAGATATTTGGTGTCAAAGACCACCATCATTGAAGAATTCGATGATAATACTGAAGAGCAGATCGATAAGTTCATTCACTCTTCCGATTGGCTCCTTTCCTATGGTGGATCAATTGGGGTATCCAAGAGGATATGGTATATGGACGAAGCCGATCTTATGGCTACCTTTAAAGTTAGCTACAATCCCGGGACGGCAGGTTCTTATTATGTTCGGGATGAAGATGCCGATCTTGGCCTTGATCCTATTGATCCCTATGTCGAAAAATTCTCTACCACCAATTTGTTGCTGGTGGAACTAGGGGTTACTTTTGCCTTCGGAAATTATGAAACCAAGTCTAACCAATAATGAGAATCCTGACGCCTCCTCCGGCGAAGATCCACTCTATGAATTAACAGAGATCAGGACCGACCCAAGACAATCTCCAATTCGAATTGATAAGTTTTTGATGGATCGCCTGTATCAGGTCTCCAGATCTAAGATCCAACAGGCCATTACAGAGGGACTAGTTACTGTGGATGGTAAACTGATAAAATCCAATTTCAAACTCAAACCCGGAATGCTGATTTCTGTGAAAACCCGGAGAGCACCAAAAGATGAGGAATGGGTGGTGCCACAGGAAATGGATCTGGATATC
Source organism: Saprospiraceae bacterium (assembly GCA_013002475.1). Classification (GTDB taxonomy): domain Bacteria; phylum Bacteroidota; class Bacteroidia; order Chitinophagales; family Saprospiraceae; genus JABDJM01. The sequence goes on from JABDJM010000494.1 coordinate 2,465, forward strand.
CGTTACGAGGATGACCATGTCATGGTAATTTATAAACCACCAGGCCTTGTGGTTCATCCTGGCATCGGAATAAAATCCGGTACCCTAGTGAATGGTTTAGCTTATTACTTTCAGGGCAAGGAGATGCCAGTGGCGGAGGGCAATAGCCCTGACAGGCCCGGATTGGTACATCGGATAGATAAGGACACCTCCGGCTTAATGGTCATTGCCAAAACGGAGCCGGCTATGACGCATCTGGCAAAACAATTTTTCGATCATACCATTGAAAGAAAATACTTGGCGCTGATTTGGGGTGAGCCGGAAGGCGAGTCCGGGACGATCAACCTGAATATCGGGAGGGATCCAAGGTCAAGGATAAAGCATACTGCTTTTCCCGATGGTGACCAGGGAAAAGTGGCTGTTACTCATTGGAAAATGCTTGAGCCCATGTATTATGTATCCCTGGTTCAATGCGAATTGGAAACCGGCCGTACGCATCAGATCAGAGTTCATTTTTCAAGTCTGGGACACCCTTTGTTTTCAGATGAAAAATATGATGGAGATAAGATCAGAAAGGGGACCGTCTTTACAAAGTATAAGCAGTTTGTTCATAACTGTTTCAAGATCATGCCCCGCCAGGCTTTGCATGCCAGCATTATAGGTTTCACTCATCCCGATACTGGCGAACGGATGCGCTTTGAGGCTCCCTTGCCAGAAGATTTTCTGGGCGTTCTGGAAAAATGGAGGAACTATGTATCCAGTAGAAAGAAATAAGGATGAAGAATTGGCAGACAATCCGGTTTCAGGCTTTAGAATATCTCCAACAGATCATGTTAAAAAAAGGAGAGGCCTTGCAGAAGGAGATTTCAGGGTCTGCCGCTAATAACCGCTGGTTTACTCCCAAAAATTATGACCAGGCAATAGATCAGATTGCTGCTAAATGGTTGGACAAGGAATCTTTGGAAACCTGGGCCGGGAACTATTCATTTCCAGACTTGGCTCCTCAAAAGAATATCGGTCTTGTCCTGGCTGGCAATATTCCCATGGTGGGTTTCCATGATTGGCTTTCCGCTTTTGTTTCCGGTAATAATGCCTTGATCAAACTTTCGGATAAGGATCCCTATGTGTTGCCCTTTTTGGTTTCACAGCTGGAAGAGGCTTTTCCTGATCTCAAAGGTCAATCACAGTTTGTGGAAAGGCTCACGGATTATGATGCCACCATCGCGACAGGTTCGGATAATTCCGCACGCTATTTTGAATATTACTTTGGCAGTAAACCACATATCATCCGGAAAAACAGGAATGCGATCGCAGTCCTTTCCGGAGCTGAATCAGGGGAAGAGCTGGATGGATTGGCTAAAGATATTTTTTCCTACTTCGGTCTTGGTTGTCGAAATGTTTCGAAGATTTATATCCCTGAACGATTTGATATCAGTGCATTTATGGAAAAAATGCATGAGCAAAAGGAATTGGTCCTTCACAACAAATACAAAAACAACTTTGATTATAACCACACGCTGTTTTTGATGAACAAGGTGGATCACTACACTAATGGTTGCCTGTTACTTCTGGAAGATCCTTCTTTGACCTCAAGGATTGCCACTTTGCATTATGAAGTTTATGGATCCCTGGAGCAGTTGGAGTCAGAGCTTGCGCAGGATCAGGATAAGATCCAATGTGTGGTTAGTTCCCTCGATTTGAAATCTCTTCCAGTCATCTCCTTTGGTGAGGCACAAAATCCCGGCTTAACGGATTATGCGGATGGAGTGGATACCGTCGATTTCTTAAATTCCTTGTAGATGGTAAAAAGGATCCCGAAAGCGGAAAAGGTAAAGGAGATACAAAGGATCCTGGAAGAACTCTATCCGGAGACACCCGTTCCTTTGGATCATAAGGACCCATATACTCTTTTGGTGGCGGTTCTTCTTTCGGCCCAATGCACGGATGTCCGGGTAAACAAGACCACGCCGGAGCTATTTGAATTAGCTGATACTCCGGAAGAGATGTCGACCGTTCCGGTAGAAAAAATTCAGGCCATCATCCGCCCTTGCGGGCTCTCCCCAAGCAAATCAAAAGCCATAAGTGGACTGTCAAAGATCCTACTCGAAAAGTATGATGGCCAGGTTCCGGCAGATATGGCCCTGCTCGAAGAACTACCTGGAGTGGGACATAAGACAGCTTCTGTAGTTATGGCCCAGGCCTTTGGTGAGCCTGCGTTTCCGGTGGATACCCATATCCACAGGCTAGCCTGGCGCTGGGGTTTGAGTACCGGAAAAAATGTCAAGCAGACCGAGAAGGATCTTAAACGACTTTTCCCCAGAGAGACCTGGAATAAACTTCATTTACAGATCATCTTTTTTGGAAGGGAATATTGTCCGGCCAGAGGTCACGATCCACAGGCATGTCCGATCTGCAAGAAATTCGCCAGAGCGGAGGTTCTCAAAAAGGGTAAGCGATAGCGATATTATGATTGGGCGTTTGCCAAAAGTTGAAAGGCTTGATATTAGGAAACCAATAGGAGCCATCCACTTCGTAAGGACTTCTCACTTTTAGGGCGATATCCCAGCGCACAATAAAAAAGCTTACATCAAGTCTGATTCCAATTCCTGAGGCAATGGCCAATTGTTCATAGAATGGGGTCACCGGATTATTATCACCATCAAAGCCTCCCTGGAATCTAAATTGAGAGTTGGGTCTTTCTTCGTCATCTGTCAGGGTCCACACGTTCCCCACATCCGCAAAGAGTGCACCCTCCAAATACCAAATGTTGGGAGTCCGATATTCAAAATTGGCTTCCATTTTAAACTCCCCAGATTGGACAAATACTCGAGTATCCTCATCACTGGGATCAATATATCCACCAGGACCAAGTTCTCTGATCCGCCAGCCCCTCATACTATTCGGACCTCCTGCTGTTAACTGTTCAACAAAGGGAACCCCAGATTCTTTGGAGTAGCCGAAAGGACGAACCACTCCCATGTTCAACCTGAAAGCAATGGCAGATTCCAGCTTGAATTTTCTAGTATAGTTGGCAAAGGCCTGCAGCTTTATAAACTGTGAGAAGTCAATCCTGTCAAAAACCCGGATCGTATCCGTGTTGTTCCCAAGGTCATTATATAGTTTGTTTGCCAGGAACATTTCAAACCCACTGACATCAAGCTCCCCTAAAAACCCCCAACTACCCCCAAATGGGTTTGGAGGTGCATTAAAACTGTAAGTAGCATTTCGGAAAAGCAGCCCAGTAAACAATTGGCGGTCAAAGCTTCGCTGCAAATAGGGATTTTCCAATGCAATGCTGTCAAAGTTCGGACGGGTTTCGGGAAGGAAAAACGTAAATCCCGTTTGAGTGATCCTCAAATTTGAATTCCTGTTTATCTGGGATTCATAACCCCATTCAAGTTCAGCTCTATGGAAATCATAAAAGTTGAAAATATTTACATACTCATAACCGGTAGAAATATTCGTTCTAGCCCTTTCTCTGAAGGTTGAATAAAATCCTTCATCTCCATCTTCGCTTTTCTTCTTTGAAAAAATTGAATAAACCCAATCCTGAGGGCCAATCCATTTTATGTATTTAGGAAAGGATAAACCAACCCGCCCTGTAAAGTTTGAGGAATAGATCAGAGAATCCAGATTTGCCAGGTTGAATTCAATTCCTCCTCCAAGGGAGAGGTCGAAAATGGACGCATTCCTAAATGAATTGTAATTTTTGAAATTACTATTCAATGAGGTCCCGATCAGATTCGTCTCTGCGCCCAGGATCTGGCCCTGAGAATTATTCACCTCGAGGTCCATCTGAAAGGACATCTTTTTTCTGGGTGTAAGGAAGATCTCAAAATCCATGATGGTTGGATCATCCTCCCTGATGACTGATTGGACATTTACTATCCGGAAGGCATTCAGGTCCGAAAGCTTGGTTCTGGTTCTTAGTAGTGCCCGTTCATCAACAAGGTCTCCGGCCTCAAGGAAAATATTTCTGATGATAGTAGCTGGCTTAATTTGGTATTCGGGACTGATCGTCTTAAAATGAATTCCTGAGATCAAGCTGTCCTTCCATTCAGGAAGATCGGCACCAAGCGTGTATCTGGGAAAGACACTTACTTCTCCAACCCTAAAGACAGTGTGAGTGGATGCTCCCGGAGGGGGTAACACCTCAATTTCAACATGGACTTGATTTCCAGTGCTGTCCCCGGTTGCTTTGAAAAAGGTTTGATCAAGGCGCGCGTAGCCTCTCGTCCTCAAATGCTGGGCAATCCTCCGATAATCAGCGTCGAAATTATCCTTACTGACCGCAGTTGATTTTTTGAGTAGAGTTTCCGGAGCCAGTTCCTGAAGAATCTGATGAATAAGCGTGTCAGAGCTTGAATAGCCCACTGTGTTTAACAGATATCGTTCTCCTGGCTTTACCTTGTACTTTACAGAAACACCTTCCTTCTTAAAGGGGGCAACCTCTGATTGGACCTCTGCTTCAAAATACCCCTGGTTTTGTAGGAAGTTGATCATGTCCCTTCGGGCCTCTTCGGTAAGGGAAGGATCATGGATCACGAGTTCTTCACCCCTGCGCTCCCGCCATCGCTTCGATGGCTTCCCGGCCCGGATCCTTTCCTGGTTTTTCTCATAAATCTTCTCAGTGGGTGTAAGGAGCCACCGGCCGTTCGGTTGCTGCTTGAATAGAGTAGTAAGGCTATACTTGAGCTTTCCCGGAGATTCGATCTTCCCTCCCGGTTCGAGAATAACCTGATTGCGTTCCAATTTTTTTTCACCCCCCTGGAG
>JABDJM010000517.1 GCA_013002475.1 Saprospiraceae bacterium
TTCTTCAACCTTAGACTACTAAATGTCCCAGCCAGCAAATGTGCTTTTTCCTTTATGGATTGATTGTCTTTTGTTGCATCTGCTTCCTTAAGTTCTTGAATATCTTTTGGTGCTCTTTCCAAAAAAGCATTGATCATTTGGGAGGCGATATCTTCACCAAGATCTTTTTCAAGCTCCTGAATAGCCGATTGGAGATCAGCCTCTCCATTATTCCCCTGATTATTTGTTTCAACATCAGCAACCCTTCCTTTTGTTGGCTTAACGTGGAAAAGGATAGTATTAATTAGAGTTGACTCTGAATATGGCTTTGTAATATAATCTTCCATGCCTACCTCAATACTTTTGTTTTTCTCTCCTACAAGGGAGTGGGCCGTGCATGCGAATATCGGCAGGTCTAGGTTTAGTTCCTTTCGAATAATTCCGGTGGCCTGGAACCCATTTAACTTTGGCATTTGAAGATCCATTAGGATGCAATCATATGTATTATCCCTTGCCTTTTCTACGGCTTCCTGCCCATCCACAGCAAGATCAACGGTGGCGCCGTTCCTTTTCAGGTAGGTGCTTGCCAGAATCTGATTGTGCTCATTGTCTTCAACCAAAAGTACATTTACACCTTCCAGGCTGTTTTTGTGTTTAATTCCGACACGAGTCCCTTCAAAGGCATATGCATCAGCTTGTGTGAGAGGATACTTGATAGAAAAAATGAACTCGGTACCCTCCCCTTCCTTACTTTTCAGATCCAGGGATCCATCATGAAGCTGAACCAACTTTCGTACAATGTTCAAACCTAATCCGGTACCCCCAAACTTTCTCGTGGTAGATTCTTCCGCCTGAGTAAATCTCTCAAAAACATGTTCTTGTTTCTCCTCAGGTATCCCTATTCCCGTGTCTTTCACTGAGAAGGTGATCAATACATCTTCATTCGTTAATTCATCCACAAAAGCTCTAACCTCAATCATTCCCTTCAGTGTGAACTTAACCGCATTACTCAAGAGATTTAGCAGGATCTGTACAAGCCGGGCAGAGTCCCCAAGCACATATTCTGGCATCTGTTGATCTACACTGGAAACTAATCTTAAATTCTTTTCCTTCGCCTGTTGAGAATGAAGCCGAAGTACATCATCTATGATATTTTTCACACTCATCACCTTTCGTTCCAAAGCGATGTTTCCACTTTCAAATTTTGAAATATCCAGCACATTATTGATCAGCATCAATAAATTCTCAGATGCAATGCCTACTGTTTTTAAATACCTTGTTTGGAGCGTATTGAGATCGGTGCTTTTTAAGAGATCTGTGAATCCAATGATAGCATTCAGCGGGGTTCGGATCTCATGACTCATATTTGCCAAAAAACGGTCTTTGGCCTGAATGGACTTTTCTGCAATTTCATTTGCCTCCTTCAATTCAGTGATATCATGAGCAACTGCAAATAACTCTCCTGTTGAGGGAAGAGGTTGAGCTGTCCAATGCATCCATTTATAATCCCCTGACTTTGTCAGATACCTGTTCACAAACCCAATCGTTTGATGCCCCTCTGCCAGTTTCCCGACCTCAGCCAGGGTAGAATCAACATCCTTTGGATGCACAAATTCAACAAAGGGTTTAGATTTCAATTCCTCCTCTGTCCAGCCCAATACCTTAGAAAAAGCAGGGTTCATGGTTTTGAAGAATCCATCAGTACCTGCGATGCAAAGCATATCCAGGGACATTTCAAAGAATTGGGCGAATTGGCCACGCTCAATGTTTAGCTTTCTAAGCTTAATTAAGCGCATGATGGTATTAGCAATAGACCTCAGGGCCTTGGATTGGCCTTTGGTCAATTCCTTAGGCTTTCGATCGATCACACATAGTGTTCCCATCCGCAAGCCATCATCATCAAGGGGAGCTCCAGCGTAAAAGCGAATATTGGGATCACCTGTTACCAGGGGGTTCTCAGAAAACCTTTCATCCTTCGTGGCATCCTTGACTTCAAGGACTATCTCGTCCATTATGGCGTGTTGGCAAAAGGAAATATCCCGCGAAGTTTCATCAGCGCCCAGACCAACTTTTGACTTAAACCATTGACGGTCCTCATCTATGATACTGATGAGGCAAATAGGAACATCACAGATCTGAGCGGCTAATTGGGTCAGCTCATCAAACTGCTTTTCAGGACCAGTATCTAAGATTTGATATTCATGAAGCCGATCTAAACGATCC
>JABDJM010000518.1 GCA_013002475.1 Saprospiraceae bacterium
AGGTCCAAAAAGTCAACTTTCCAGGCAAAAAAGGCCCTACAGACTACCTGGACTGGAATGCGATGGATCTACAGGACTATCATGGGGTTTTTGAACAGGAACCCTAGGATTAAAAGGCTTCCCTGGCTTAGGCTGGCAACTTTATGCTTGGTAGGATTTTTCCTCTTCGGAAAAGGAGTTGATGTACAATGGGGAATTGCTGATTTAAATAAGTCGATACAGCCCATTTCGGAAGATCGCTCGGTTGCACCAGTTGAGCCGGAGACGATCCAGGCGGGAAATGTTCACGAGTTTATTGACCGATTTTCGAAGACGGCAGTGGAGGAAATGCACTTGTTTGGTATTCCGGCGAGCATAAAAATGGGACAGGCCATCATAGAATCTGGTGCCGGAAGCAGTGTTTTAGCCCAGGAATCCAATAATTTCTTTGGGATAAAGTGTAAAAGGAAATGCCTTTCCTGTACCTGTAAAAACTATGCGGATGATGGTCCCTACGATATGTTCAGGGTATTTGATAGCCCCTGGGAAAGCTTCAGGGCTCATTCTGAATTGCTTCAAAAATCAAGATATGCCTCCCTTCCTTCTTTTGGAAAGGACTATAAGAAATGGGCTGAAGGCCTGAAAAAAGCAGGATATGCAACCGATCCAGGCTATGCCCGAAAGCTCATATCAGTTATCGAGAAATACGATTTAGACCATTTGGACCGTTTAATGCATACCTAGAAACACTAAAAAATGAAAAAACTTCTGGCCGTAGGTTTGTTTTTGGCCGTTATGGTGGGATTCTATTTCACCGAATTACCAACTCCTACTCTATCCAAGGCACAATCAGATCAGATCCAGCAAGCCGCTGATCTATCCGTCCATTATCTTTCTGATCCAGTGGAAATGTCAATGCCCTAGGTTAATTCTCGGGCCTCTGAGCCTGGAAAAGACTAATCATAGAACAAATAAGTCTTTTTTTGATATTAAATGAGCTTTAATATAAAGTTGGCCTAATCCTTGCAGTTTACGCATTGTGGTTTTCTATCTAGAGAAAAAATCACGATGCGACTCAAAAACAGCATCTTTTTTCCCTTGGAACCGTAAAAGCCTAAAGAATACACGTAACCCAAGATCATCTCAACTGGATTTCCCCCCTTTAATGATTCAGTTGTCTCTTGCAACAAGGCCATCTTTCGGGATGGTCTTTTTTTTTGCAATTACCTCATCCTCTTATAAGCATTGATAAGACCGTTGGTGGAAGTATCATGACTTGTCACCTCCAGAGAATCCGAAAGCTCGGGAAGAATTTTCTTTGCCAGGATTTTCCCTAACTGAACGCCTGGTTGATCAAAACTAAAAATATTCCAGATCACTCCCTGGACGAATATTTTATGTTCATAAAGTGCGATAAGCATACCCAGATGAAAAGGGTCAACTTCAGGAAGTAAAATGCTATTGGTGGGTCGGTTGCCCTCAAAGCATAAAAAGGGAACTAAAAAATCAATTTCCTGATCAGTCTTTTTCCCTTGCAGAGACTTTCTTACCTCCTCCTCGGATCGTCCCATCATAAGGGCTTCAGTTTGCGCAAAGAAATTTGATAGCAAAATCTCATGGTGATTCCCAATAGGGTTTTGACTTTTTGCCGGAGCAATGAAATCACAGGGAATTATTTTGGTCCCTTGGTGGATCAATTGATAAAAAGCATGCTGCCCATTCGTGCCGGGTTCGCCCCATACAATGGGCCCCGTTTGATGAGTCACCTTCCTGCCAGACCTATCTATGGATTTCCCATTGCTTTCCATATTTGCTTGCTGCAGATATGCTGGAAACCGATGAAGGTATTCGTCATAAGGAAGCAAAGCTTCCGTTTCAAAACCATAAAAGTTATTGTACCAAATTCCAATCAGGCCAAGAATGACAGGCAGGTTGCTCTCAAAAGAACTCTCCCTGAAATGCTCATCCATAGTATGCATACCCTCAAGGAGTTTTTCAAAGTTTTCAAAACCGATGGTTGCTGCCACCACAAGGCCAATGGCTGAACTGACGGAATAACGGCCGCCTACCCAATCCCAAAAGACAAACATATTATCTGCTGCAATGCCAAATTCCTTAACGGCTGGGGCATTCGTGGAAATAGCCACAAAATGAAGTGGGATTGACTCTGCTGCTCCACCATTTTGTAAAAACCATTCCCGGGCGCTTCGCGCATTAGTCATAGTTTCCTGGGTAGTGAACGACTTGGAAGCGACTATGAAAAGGGTCTTTGAAGGATCGATCTTTTTAAGAGTCTCAGACAGGTCTGTTCCATCCACATTGCTTACGAAGTGAACACAGATACCCTCTTTCCAAAAAGGCTTGAGAGACTCGCAGATCATCTTTGCTCCCAGATCTGAACCACCTATCCCGATATTGACAAGATCCGTGATCTTGTTGCCTGAGTAGCCCTTCCAATTTCCAGAATGAATTTTGCTGCAGAAGTCTTTCATTTTAGAAAGGACTTCGTTTACATTTGGCATTACATTTTTTCCCTTGACTTCTATCTCGCGATTGGATTTGTTTCTGAGCGCTACATGCAGGACAGATCTTCCTTCTGTTTCGTTTATCAATTCTCCTGAGAACATCTTTGCACGGGCATCATCCAGCTCGCAGTCTTTTGCCAATTGTATGAGAAGGTCCAGGGTTTCCCCATCGATATGATTCTTTGAAAAATCAGCTAAAAGACCTCTTACCTTCAAAGAGAATTTTTCAAATCTATCGGGGTCTTCGTCAAAGCGTTCCTTCAAAGTCCTGGCGGCATTCTCCTGAAAATGTTTTTTTAATTCCCTCCAGGCATTCGTTTCAACAGGAGAGATTTTCGCAAGACCCATATTTAGAATTTTTCTTGAGCGTAATTTTAAGAAGAAAAAGTTACTTTGGTTAGCTAGTCTTCTACGTGAAATCCACAACTAAACATACCGGCCAACTTGGTGAGACCATTGCCCTTGAATATTTACTTCGGGAAGGATTTTCCTTATTAGAAAAAAATTGGCGACATCGAAAAGCTGAGATTGATCTCATTTTGCAGGAGGGAGGGACAATTGTCTTTATCGAGGTAAAAACTTTACAGTCCGATGCTCATGGAAGCCCGGAGTCCAACATCACGAGACGGAAACTAGATCTGATGTGGGATGCTGCCGGAGCATATATGGATGAATCAGGTCACATGGGTGAGATCAGGTTTGATTTTATTTCGGTGATCCTCAAATCGCCAGATTCCTACAAAGTCGTACACAACCGGGATGCCTTTTGGCCCGGGAATTAATCATTTCAGAAAAAAACTCTGCAAGATTTGAAGATTGGATAAGTATTAATACTTTTGTCATGTTACTAATTAGTAACATGT
>JABDJM010000376.1 GCA_013002475.1 Saprospiraceae bacterium
GTTAGAAAGTTAACTTCGTTTTCACCAAACTGATAGGACTCATGGTCGGGACCTCCATTTTTCTGGCTTCGTTTGATCAGGTTTTTTACCCGAAGAAGAAGCTCCTCCAAATTGAAGGGTTTTGTGAGGTAATCGTCGGCTCCTTTCTTCAAACCCTGAACCCTGTCGGCAGGTGTGTCCTTTGCTGTAAGAAAAATAACAGGCACTTCAGTATTTGTCAATCTGACCTGCTCACAAATTTGGAAACCGTCCATTTCTGGTAGCATAACATCCAGGATCAACAAGTCAAAATGTTGTTCGTGAAAAAATTTGATCCCCTCGCGGCCGTTGCCGGTATCCACCACTTCAAAACCGTCCATTTCCAGATTCAACTTGACAACGGATCGTATGCTTTCTTCATCCTCCACCAATAAAATTCTCATGCTTGTTCTCTTTTTGATTCCCTTTTTCTCAACAGGGATATGGGAAGTAAAATCTCAATCTTGGTACCAGTAGGTTCATTGTCTAAGATCCGAATGGAACCCTTATGAGCCTTGATGATCTGATTTACAATATATAAACCCAAACCGGTTCCTTTGGTTGTGCGGGTCCTTTCGTCACCGACCCGATAAAATCGCTCCAGTACTTTGGTCCTTTCTTCAACAGGAATGCCTAATCCATGATCTGATACGGACAAGATCAGATTTACCGGGTCAGTCCTTAGATGACATTCAATTTTAGGGCTATCCGGGCTGTATTTGACAGCATTTTCCAACAAATTAGTCAGGATGGATTCCAGACCAAATCGGTCCGCATTAATGAAGTGTGGGCCTATTTCAGTAGAAAAACTAAATAGGGCGAAGGGGTGCTTATTCCTCATTCGCTCCAGCGTTTCCTCACAGACTTCATTGAGGTCAAGGTCCTCAGGAACTGGCTCATAGGCAGTCTCCAGTTTGGCTGCCAACAGCAGGTTATTGACCAGGTCATTAAGTCGCTCTGCTTCATGAATTCCGTTATCACTTAACTCAAGGAATTTCTGTTCGTTTAGTCGCCTCTTTTTAAAGGTCTCCAGGATAAGTTTTAAAGAAGCTATGGGAGATTTTAGCTCATGGGTAATGGACAAAAGAAAATTCCTTCTTTGATGAGCCAGGTTCATTTCCTTCCTGTAACCCCGGTTGATAAGGTAGATGCCAATGACCAGACTAATAATAAAAACGGCTGCCTCTCCAAGGATCATCCATTCCTGACGGCGGTATTTTTGATAAAGGTCTTCGTACTCCTTACTATCCAGAAATTCTTCCTTGGTGGAAATCGAACCTTCGGCAACCATTACCAGTTGAGCATATTCAGATTTTGCCCGGAATGCATCTTTGTTTTTTGTGAACAGCAATACCGACCACCAGGCGAAAGCCAGCAACATATAAGCTATGACTACATTAGAGAGCAGTCTCATGTTGCGATTTCCCATGGTCAGGAATTAAAAGTGATTGTCAATGCTTCCTGGATCTTCTCTATGCCTTCGCTTAGGTCATCTTTCGAATGTGCAGTTGAAATAAATCCTACCTCATAACCAGAGGGTCCGAGATAAACGCCTCTTTGGAGAAGTTCATGGTGGAGGATCTTGAATTTATCCATTCCCTCATTGCCGATTTGATCTGCCCGAAAGATGGGATCCTTTGAAAAGGAGAACCAAAAGATGGAGCCAATATGCTGTACTCTGAAAGGGATTCCATTTTCCTGAGCAAATGTCTCAAGCCTTTCGGCAAGTAAGGCAGTATTTTTTGCAAGATTTTCGTAGGTGCCTGGTCGAAGAAGCTCCCTTAATGTTTGAAAGCCGGCGGCCATCGCTACTGGGTTCGCCGAAAGAGTTCCTGCTTGATAAACTGGTCCCTCTGGGGCAATTTTTGCCATGATCTCATGCGAGGAACCGTAAGCTCCAACAGGCATTCCACCACCGATGATCTTTCCATAGGTGATGATATCCGGTTGTATCCCGTAATGCCCTGAAGCACCGGTAAAACCAATCCGGAAACCGGAGATCACTTCGTCGAAGATCAACAAACAATCATGTTGAGAGCAAAGG